>NZ_RYDG01000012.1:0-79775 GCF_003970305.1 Flavobacterium sp. LB2P53 | reverse complement strand
GAAATCGAATTCGACCTTTAGTGCTTAAAAATCAAAAAGATGCAATATAAAATTCCTTAACTTAATGACATTGGGCGCGTGCATGCACAAACCGTATTCCGACAAGCCAGGCGAATATGGCGCTTTGTTGGCACCAATTTCTGGATTAAGCGATGTAGCTAGACAAATTGCAGCTTCAAATTTTCAGTTGAATACACATGCCATTGGCGATTCAGCAAATACGGTGATTTTGAAAATTTACAGAGAAGTTTTGACAGGCACAAAAGACCGAAGATGGAAAATTGAGCACGCTCAAGTTTTGCGTGAAGCGGATTTTGACTATTTCAAATTTGGAATTATTCCTTCGGTTCAACCTACGCATGCTACATCTGATATGTATTGGGCTGAAGACAGATTGGGGAAAGAAAGGCTGAAAAATGCATATGCTTATAAAAAATTACTTCAAAAAGCTGGAATGGTAGCTCTTGGAACTGATTTCCCAGTAGAGGAAGTGAATCCGATGCTTACTTTTCATGCTGCTGTAGCCAGAAAAGACAGTAAGGAATATCCAAAAGGTGGTTTCCAAATGGAAAATGCGTTGACCAGAGCCGAAACGTTAAGAGGAATGACTATTTGGGCCGCCTATTCTAATTTTGAAGAAAAAGAAAAAGGAAGTCTGGAAGTAGGAAAATGGGCTGATTTTGTGATGTTTGACCAGGATTTAATGAAAGTGAAAGAAAATAAAATAGTTAAAATGAAACCAACGAACACGTATTTAAAAGGAAAGAAAGTCAAATAATTATGCGGATGCGTTTGTGAATTATAGTTGTTATAGTAGGTTTGGTTTTTCTGATAATTAAATTACATTTTTGATGTTAAACGTATTTTTTTGTTTTAAATAGTAACTAAATAGCATAATTGTGTTTTGTATTTGTAACTGCTATTGCATATTTGTCGACTTAGAATTGGGAAAAAATAAAAATATAGAGTTATGTGCGGAATATTAGCCATTATCGGAAGAGGAAAAGAGGAACAATTGTTTGGAGCACTTTCAAAAAGAATGACGCATCGTGGTCCGGATGAAAGTGATTTACATGTTACTGAAAAAGGGCATATTTTAAGTCACGAACGATTGTCTATAATTGATTTACATTCTGGAAAACAACCGATACAAGGCACAAAAACGGCCTATATGGTTCATAATGGCGAAATATACAATCATCAGGAATTGAGAGATGGTGTGTTGAAAAGGCATGCTTTTAGAACCAAATCAGATTCAGAGGTTATTGTGCATTTGTACGAAGAGTTTGGATACGATTTTTGCAATATGCTGGATGGCGACTGGGCTTTTGTGGTAGTAGATGGCGATGATTTTATTGCCGGCAGAGATCCAATGGGAGTGAAACCGTTGTATTATGGTTTGGACGAAAGAGGAAGAATCTATTTTTCCTCCGAAATGAAACCTATTGCGGATCAGTGTAAAACATTTTCTACTTTTCCTCCGGGACATTATTATACTCAAAAAACAGGTTTTGTGAAATATTACAAACCGGAATATGAAGATTATTTAAAAGCCGACCAAGAATTAGATTTGGATTTAATCAGGGAAACGTTGACTGAAGCAACTCGTAAGCGTTTAATGAGCGATGTACCCATTGGAGTGTTGCTTTCAGGAGGATTGGATTCTTCATTAACATCAGCAATTGCTTCTAGGTTATTGGCGGAAAGCGGCAAAAAATTACAATCATTTTCTATTGGATTAAATGCGGATGCGCCAGATGCTTCGGCTGCCAGAAAAGTAGCGGAATTTTTAGGGACTGAACATCATGAAATTCATTTTACTGTTGCAGAAGGAATAAAAATCTTAAATAAATTAATCTGGCATTTAGAAACGTATGACGTGACTTCGGTTAGAGCAAGTACACCAATGTATTTCTTGTCGAAAGCGATTACGGATTTAGGTGTAAAAGTGGTGCTCTCAGGCGAAGGAGCCGATGAGATTTTTGGGGGATATTTGTATTTTAGAAATGCACCTTCGGCGGAGGATTTCCAAAAGGAAACTATTGAAAGAGTACAGAAATTGTTTACCGCCGATTTGTTAAGAGCGGACAAATCAACGATGGCACACGGATTAGAAACTAGAGTTCCGTTTTTAGACAAAGCGTTTTTGGATGTGTCAATTCGCATCAAAGCAGAAGAAAAGATGCCTAAAACGTACGATGGAAAAGAAAAATACATTTTAAGAAAAGCATTTGATACGCCAGACAATCCGTATCTGCCTGAAGAGGTTTTGTGGAGACAAAAAGAACAATTTTCGGATGGAGTAGGATACAATTGGATTGATGAATTAATTGATTATTGTGCTACGCAAGTTACGGACGAGCAATTAGCCGGAGCTGCAGCTGAATTTCCGTATAATTCTCCTACAACTAAAGAAGCGTATTTTTACAGGTCGGTATTTAATAAATATTATCCGCAAGTAAGTGCGGCACAAACGGTTAGGAAGTGGATTCCAAAATGGCAGGAAAACCTTGATCCAAGCGGAAGAGCGAATGCGGCACACGTCCAGGCAGATACTGAAATTGCCAAAATAGGAGTTGTAGTTTGAAACAATAATTTAAATTTTTTATAAATGAAGAACGCTCTCAATTTTGAGAGCGTTTTTTTGTAATTATATGAACAAATGTTAATAACTTAAGGGCTTTAAAAGGGAATTTAACGGTTATATAATTTGCGTTTTTATATATTTGCGTGTTAGACAAAAAGTACATTTTTTTTAGAATAAAATATATATGAGCGAAGAAATCAAGAAGGACAGTTATTCAGCAGATAGTATTCAGGCATTAGAAGGAATGGAACACGTAAGGATGCGTCCTTCGATGTATATTGGAGATGTGGGAGTTCGAGGTCTGCATCATTTAGTGTATGAGGTTGTGGATAACTCTATTGATGAGGCAATGGGAGGCCATTGTGATACCATAATAGTTGATATTAATGAAGATGGATCCGTTTCTGTTGAAGATAATGGGCGTGGTATTCCGGTAGGAATTCATAAAAAAGAAGGGGTTTCAGCATTAGAGGTTGTAATGACCAAGATTGGTGCCGGAGGAAAATTTGACAAAGATTCGTATAAAGTTTCCGGTGGTCTTCACGGTGTAGGGGTTTCGGTGGTAAATGCATTGTCAAACCATTTGAGAGCTACAGTTCACAGTAGTGATGGTAAAATATACGAACAAGAATACGAAAAAGGGAAAGCATTATACCCGGTTAAGCAAATTGGAGAAACGACTAAGAGAGGGACAATTGTTACTTTTTATCCGGATCCAAGCATATTTACCCAAACTATTGAGTATTCGTATGATACTTTATCGGCTCGTATGCGTGAATTATCTTATTTGAATAAAGGAATCACGATTACATTTACGGATAAAAGAGAATTTGATAAAGACGGAAATTTTGTTTCAGAAGTATTTCATTCTGACGAAGGTTTAAAAGAATACATCCGTTACTTAGATGGGAACCGTGAGCCAATTATTGCGCACGTAATTTCTATGGATCATGAAAAAGGAGAAATTCCGGTAGAGGTGGCGTTAATTTACAATACCAGCTATACGGAAAATATTTTCTCGTATGTGAATAATATCAATACGCATGAGGGAGGAACGCATTTGCAAGGTTTTAGAACCGGTCTTACAAGATCGTTAAAGAAATACGCAGATGCTTCCGGAATGTTAGACAAATTGAAATTTGATATTTCAGGAGACGATTTCCGGGAAGGATTGACCGCTATTATTTCGGTAAAAGTGCAGGAGCCACAATTTGAAGGACAAACGAAAACGAAACTTGGGAACAGAGAAGTTGTTTCTCCTGTAAGTCAAGCGGTAAGTGAGATGATTGAAAACTATTTGGAAGAAAATCCAAATGATGCCCGTATCATTGTTCAAAAAGTTATTCTTGCAGCACAAGCACGTCACGCAGCCAAAAAAGCACGTGAAATGGTACAACGCAAAACCGTAATGGGTGGCGGTGGATTGCCAGGAAAATTATCAGATTGTTCAGAACAGGATCCAGCAAAATGTGAAGTATACCTTGTCGAGGGAGATTCGGCGGGAGGAACCGCAAAACAAGGTCGTGATCGTGCGTTTCAAGCTATTTTACCTTTGCGTGGTAAGATTTTGAACGTAGAAAAAGCAATGCATCACAAGGTTTTTGAAAACGAAGAGATTCGAAATATATTTACTGCGCTAGGCGTTACAATAGGAACTGCCGAAGACAGCAAAGCATTGAATATCGAAAAATTACGCTACCACAAAGTAATCATTATGTGTGATGCCGATGTCGATGGTAGTCATATTTCTACTTTAATCTTGACGTTCTTCTTTAGATTTATGAAAGAATTAATCGAACAAGGGCACGTATATATTGCCGCACCGCCTTTGTATTTAGTTAAAAAAGGAAACAAAAAAGAATACGCATGGAATGATTTGCAACGTGATCAGGCAAATGAAAGAATGGGCGGAAGTGCAGGAATTCAACGTTATAAAGGTCTTGGAGAGATGAACGCAGAGCAATTATGGGAAACTACAATGGATCCAAGTTTTAGAACATTGCGTCAGGTAACTATTGACAGTTTGGCGGAAGCCGATAGAGTGTTTTCAATGTTAATGGGTGATGAAGTACCACCACGAAGAGAATTTATTGAGAAAAACGCAGTTTACGCAAATATTGATGCGTAACGTAACGTAATCATCCGTTTTTATTCTAATAGAATAACGCAAAAAAAGTAACCAAATTAACAAATAACCGAATAAACTTTAAAATATGAAAGTTACCATTGTAGGAGCAGGAAATGTAGGAGCAACATGTGCGGACGTGATTTCTTATAGAGGAATTGCCAGCGAAGTAGTACTATTGGATATTAGAGAAGGTTTTGCTGAAGGAAAAGCGTTAGATATCATGCAATGTGCTACCAATACTGGTTTTAATACCAAAGTATCAGGTGTTACCAATGATTATGCTAAAACAGCAGGAAGTGATGTAGTGGTAATTACATCTGGAATTCCAAGAAAACCAGGAATGACTCGGGAAGAATTAATAGGAATTAATGCAGGAATCGTGAAAACGGTTGCTGAAAATGTATTGAAGCATTCACCGGATACTATTATAGTGGTCGTTTCTAATCCTATGGATACCATGACATATTTGGCATTGAAATCTACGGGATTACCAAAAAACAGAATTATTGGAATGGGTGGAGCGTTAGACAGTTCTCGTTTTAGAACGTATTTGTCTTTGGCTTTAGACAAACCGGCCAATGATATTTCAGCAATGGTTATTGGGGGACACGGAGATACTACTATGATTCCTTTGACACGATTAGCATCTTATAACGGAATTCCGGTTTCACAATTTCTATCGGAAGAGGAATTGCAAAAAGTAGCTGCCGATACAATGGTTGGTGGAGCTACACTTACAGGACTGCTTGGAACATCGGCATGGTATGCTCCAGGAGCTTCCGTTGCTTTCTTGGTGGATAGTATTTTAAATGATCAAAAGAAAATGATTGCATGTTCTGTTTTCGTTGAAGGAGAATATGGTCAGGATGATATCTGTATTGGTGTTCCGTGTATTATTGGTAAAAATGGAGTAGAAGAAATTCTTGACATTAAACTAAATGATGCTGAAAAAGCCTTATTTGCTAAAAGTGCAGACGCTGTCAGACAAATGAATGACGCTTTAAAATCGATTTTGGTATAAAAATTTACATATAAAAAAGAGAAGACTGCATCTTTGCAGTCTTTTTCTTGAGATTAATCTATAAATAAATTGGTTAATCTTACCGTTAATTATATATTTGCTCGGTTTAAAAAAAATGAAGTAGCTCGATATATTCTTTTATAATATAAAAAACGAATGTAAAGTGTTCTTTCATAAGGTTTAAAGCAAAAATAAATAAATATAAAATAATTAATTTTTAGTAATAATGCAGAATAAAGGACTTATTAAATTTTTCGCAATTCTATTTGCATTGGTAAGTATTTACCAACTTTCGTTCACTTTTGTCGCGAGCAAAATTAAAAATGATGCGAAATCTTTTGCGGGTGGAAACCCTGATAAAGAAGCTAAATATTTAGATTCTATTGGTAAAGAAAAAGTATTTAGCCTTGGGTTTACTAATTTTACTTATAACGAAGTAAGTGATAAGCAAATCAACAAAGGTCTTGACTTAGAAGGAGGTATTAATGTAATACTTCAAATATCTGTTAAAGACATATTGAAAGGTTTATCGAATAACTCAAAAAATCCGGTTTTTAATAAATCTTTGGCTGATGCAACAGCAAATTTAAAAGGAAATCAAACCTATTTAGATGCATTTTTCAATGCTTTTGAAGCGAATTCAAAAGGGACCGTAAAATTAGCTTCTCCTGATATTTTTGCAAACAGAAGTTTGCAAGGTGAAGGTGGAGTCGATTTTCAAATGACCGATGCTGAGGTCGAAAAAGTAATCAAAAGAAAAGTAGATGAGTCTGTAGAAAGTGCTTTTGGTGTATTGAGAGAGCGTATAGACAAATTTGGTGTTACCCAACCTAACATTCAAAAATTAGGGGAAACGGGAAGAATTCTTGTAGAACTTCCAGGGGCTAAAGATGTAGACAGAATTAAAAGATTATTACAAAGTACCGCTCAACTAGAGTTTTGGGAAACATATAAAATAGAAGAAATTGGTAATTTTTTGATGGCAGCTAACGAGTCATTGAAGAAAACTGAAATCAATATTGCCGAAGTTAAACCTGTTGTGAAAGATTCTTTGAGCGCTTTGCTTTCGGATGGTAAAGATTCAGCTGACGCAAAAAAAGGAAATAATCCTTTGTTTGATAAAATCATTGGTCAAGGTGGAGGCCCAGTTTTGGGACTTTTCTCTCCAAAAGATACAGCTGTTGTAAACGGATATTTAAAAAGAGCGGATATTAGAGTTTTATTGGCTGCAGACCAGCGGTATGTGAAATTTGTTTGGGGAAAACCTTTGACTATTAAAGACGATAAAGCAAAAGCTGTTGAAGCAGTAGAATTATATGCTTTAAAAGGAAACCGAGACAATGTACCGGCAATGGCTGGTGGTGTGGTTACAGATGCAAGTGATACCTTTGACCAATCAGGTAAACCAGCAGTTTCAATGCAAATGAACGGACAAGGTGCAAAAGCATGGGAAGAATTAACAGGTAGAGCATACACTCAAAAAAGTAATATTGCTATTGTTCTTGATGATGTGGTGTATTCTGCACCAGGAGTTTCAACAGGTCCAATTTCAGGAGGTAGATCTGAAATTTCAGGAGCTTTTGATGTTACAGAAACTAAAGATTTAGCAAATGTATTGAGAGCAGGTAAATTACCGGCTGCCGCAGATATTGTTCAGTCAGAAGTGGTAGGGCCATCCTTAGGTCAGGAAGCAATTGATAACGGGACTAATTCTGCTTTGTTAGGATTGCTTTTAGTGTCACTCTGGATGATGATTTATTACGGCAGAGCAGGTTGGTATGCTAATATTGCATTAGCGGTTAACTTACTTTTCTTATTCGGAATTTTAGCAAGTATTGGTGCAGTTCTTACATTGCCAGGTATTGCAGGTATCGTATTGACAATGGGAACAGCTGTTGATGCGAATATCATTATCTACGAAAGAGCAAAAGAAGAGTTGCGTGCGGGTAAAACACTAGAAGAAGCCGTTAAAACTTCCTATAGCTGGAGAGGAGCAATGTCCTCGATTACGGATGCCAATGTTACGCATATTTTGACCGGAGCCGTATTGTTCATTTTTGGTTCAGGGCCAATTAAGGGGTTTGCTACTACGTTATTAATCGGTATTATAACCTCATTGTTTACTTCAATTTTTATTGCACGAATCTTTATTGACTGGAACATTAGTAAAAAGAACAATTTGACGTTTGTTACTAATTTCTCTAAAAATATGTTTGTCAATTTCAAGTTTAATTTCTTAGGAGTTAAAAAATGGACGTATTTATTTTCTAGTATTATTGTTATCATCAGTTTTACGTCATTAGCTATTAATGGTCTTGATGAAGGAGTCGACTTTGTAGGAGGGCGAACTTTTCAGGTGCGTTTTGAAAAAGCAATTGAAACTGAAACCGTAAAAGCAGAGCTAGCGGAAGTTTTTGATGGTAGTGCCGAAGTAAAAGTTTTTGGTAGTGATAATCAATTGAAAATTACCACTAAATACAAAGTGGAAGAGCCAGGAATCAAAGCAGACGAAGAAGTAAATAAATTATTGTTTACTACTTTAAAACAACATTTTTCAGCTGATATGACGTATGATAAATTTGTTAATGCTTATGATGGTAAAAAACTCGGTATTTTACAAGCGTCTAAAGTAGGGCCAACAGTTGCTGAAGATATTAAAACCAATGCTTATTGGGCGGTTCTTGGAGCAATGGCAATCGTGTTTTTATATTTGATGATCAGTTATAGAAAATGGCAATACAGTTTAGGAGCGATTGCTGCTGTTGCCCACGATGTTATTTTTGTGCTAGGAATTTATTCATTGTGCTATAAATTTATGCCTTTTGGTATGGAAATCGATCAGCATTTTATCGCTGCGATTCTAACCGTTATTGGGTATTCTATGAATGATACAGTTATTGTATTTGACAGGGTTCGTGAATATTTAGCCGGAAAAACTAAAGGTTCTTTCTCTGAAATCGTAAATCAATCTATTAATACAACGATGTCAAGAACTATCAATACCTCTTTGACGATGATTGTGGTGTTGTTGATCATGTTTATTTTTGGAGGAGAATCTATCAGAGGATTTATATTTGCTATGTTAGTTGGTATCATTGTAGGGACATACTCTTCATTGTTTATTGCAACACCAGTACTTGTAGACACCATCTCAAAAGAAGATAAAGACAGAGTCGAAAAGGCGCATCTAGAAAACTAGAAACAGCTTTTTATACCAATTAAAAAAAGAGATTTAGCGAAAGTTGAATCTCTTTTTTTATTTGTAACTTTAAACATGATTTTAATTCCTTTTTTGAAAACTGTATAATCAGATAAACGAAAATACTAGTAGTTATGCGGATGAAAGTATTAGTTATTTTAGTTTTAGTCCTTTGTATAATTCCATTTTATGCCCAAGAAAAGGCAAGTAAAGTTGATTTGGGTTTTTCGTATGGAATAGGAAATGAATTTAAAAACAGAAATTATACCTTTACAAATCAGTCTTATAAGGTGCAATTTTATTATGTTGTAAAACAAACGAAGAATTTTAAATACGCACTAGTGCTTCAGCCAGAAATTAATTTTGCAAGCCATCAACTCCTGAATATTTATTTTGTGGAGCCTGATGATCCGGATTATATTGCAAAACGGGAGCGCTATACAAAGCTAAAAGATGTAAAAGAGTACGTTCTTAATCTTGGCTTTTTAATGCGAAAACCAGTCTTTAAATCGGCGAGTATTTATGTTTTAGGGAGCATAGGTCCAATGATTATAGATACAGAAACGGAACGACTATCCAAAGGTTTTGCCTTTTCAGATGTTTTAGCGGTAGGATTTACTTTTAGGTTTAAGGGTGTGACTTTAGACGTAAGACCAAATATTCGTCATGTGTCTAATGGGGGATTACAGAAAACCAATGCGGGATATACGACTAAAAACATTGACTTTGGGATCTCCTTTTCGTTATAAAGAAAGCGTTAGCTACTAAGATGCAGCTAACGCTTTTTTTTGTTGTAATGTATTGTTATTTAGTTTGTTATTTCTTTTTCTGACGTAAGAATAAAATACAGTCCTATAAGAATAAAGGGGATACTAAGCCATTGTCCGGTTGAAAATAAACCTAAAGCACTTTCAAAACCGCCTTGACTTTCCTTAACAGATTCTACTATAAAACGGACTGTAAATAAAAGAACCAGGAACATACCAAATATAAATCCGGTATACCTTCTTTTTTCGGTTTTCCAATACAGGAAAAATAAGACTGCAAAAACAAAAATATAACAGAATGCCTCGTACAATTGAGTAGGATGTCTTACCGGAACTTGTTCCAGTAAAGAGACAAATTTAGGGTCGTTCGCAATGGCTGAGTACGCAGCTTGAGGATTGGGTATTTGAGTCGCATTGACCGCGTCCATAGCACTAAAATGGTCTTTCAAGAATTTTATTCCAAAGTCAGAAGTCGTTTTATGACCAATAATCTCCGAATTAAAAAAGTTACCCAATCTGACGAAAATAGCACCGCTTGCAACAGGAATAACCACCCGGTCCAAAATCCATAACTGGGGTTTTTTCAATATATTTTTACTGTAAAAATACATAGCAATAATTATTGATATGGCAGCACCATGACTTGCTAAACCTTGAAAACCTGTGAATTCCCATCCTTTTATAATGTATAAAATCGTTTCGTTTGGATTTTCTCGTATTGGCATAAAAATTTCCAATAAATGATTGCGATAATACTCCCAATCGTAAAAGAAAACGTGACCCAAACGTGCACCAAGTAAGGTCGCTAATACAGTCCAGATAAATAACGAATCTAATTTTTCTATTGATTCCCCTTCACGATCAAAGATATTTTTCATAATATACCAGCCTAATCCAAAAGCAATTACAAACATTAAACTGTAATAACGAATGATAAAAAAGCCTAAATCAATTCCTTCTGATGGATTCCAAACGATGTTTAAAGCGTGTGTCATGTATTGTATTTTATATGTTTGACGTAAAAATAGAGATTAAATGTAAAATTCGTATTAAAAAAGAGAATCTTTATGCGTACATGATTTTTTGGGAACCGGATCATAGCCGGTTTTTCCCCAAGGATGGCAACTAAAAACACGTTTTATACCTAAAAACCCGCCATAAAACAAACCGTGGGTTTGTAAAGCTTCAATCATATACGAGGAGCACGTGGGTTCAAATCTACAAGCCGCAGGTGTAAAGGGT
This sequence comes from Flavobacterium sp. LB2P53, assembly GCF_003970305.1. Taxonomy (NCBI): domain Bacteria; kingdom Pseudomonadati; phylum Bacteroidota; class Flavobacteriia; order Flavobacteriales; family Flavobacteriaceae; genus Flavobacterium; species Flavobacterium sp. LB2P53. Next base: position 68,831 of record NZ_RYDG01000012.1, on the reverse strand, counting down.
GAAATGGCCACTTGATAGAAACGAACCAATAGTAAAAATGGGTAAATGATGATTTTTGATAACATGATTTTAAAATTAAAATTTCTCTGTTGTTATTCAAAATTATTTTTCAGGTGTAATCGATTTCGGTATTTAGCGGACTAGATACTAAACGAAGTTCCTTCTTTACCATCTTTTAACTGAATTCCTAATACAATCAATTGATCCCTTATTTGGTCAGAAAGTGCAAAATTCTTATTGTCGCGAGCTTGTTTTCTCATTTCAATAAGCATATTGACCGTTCCTTCTAACTTATCGTTATTGCTGTCCGAGACTTTTTCGTCTTCTAATCCTAATACGTCAAACACAAATGCATGCATTGTTTTTGCAAAATGGTTTAAATCTTCCGCATTCAAGGTCTCTTTTTTATCCTTTAATAAATTGATAAAACGTACACCTTCAAACAACTGCGCAATCAAAATTGGCGTGTTAAAATCGTCATTCATTGCATCATAACAGGTTTGCTTCCAAGCCGGAATGTCAACGGTGCTTTTTGTGTGAACAGTGATTTCTTTCAACGAATTCATCGCTTCCATCAATCGTTTGTATCCTTTTTCGGCAGCAACAATGGCATCATCAGAAAAATCAAGAATACTTCTGTAATGCGCCTGGAGCATAAAAAATCGTGCTACTGATGCTGAAAAAGCTTTACTTAAAACGGTGTTTTCTCCAGTCAATATTTCTCTTGGCAAAATATTATTTCCCGTAGATTTTGCCATTTTTTTTCCGTTCAAAGTCAACATATTGGCGTGGAGCCAATAATTAACCGGAGTTTGACCGGTACAGGCTTCGTTTTGTGCAATTTCACACTCATGATGCGGGAACTTTAAATCCATTCCGCCACCGTGAATGTCAAAATGATTGCCTAAGTATTTAGTGCTCATTGCAGTACATTCTAAATGCCATCCAGGAAATCCATCACTCCAAGGCGAAGGCCAACGCATAATATGTTGAGTTTCCGCTTTTTTCCAAAGCGCAAAATCCTGTGGATTTCTCTTGTCACTTTGCCCGTCAAGATCGCGGGTATTGGCTAGCATATCCTCAATGTTTCGGCCACTTAATCTGCCGTAATGATTGGTTTCATTAAATTTTACCACATCAAAATAAACAGAGCCATTGGCTTCATAACCAATTCCTTTTTCAATTATGGTTTTGATAATTTCAATTTGCTCAATAATATGTCCCGTTGCAGTAGGTTCGATACTTGGTGACAAAAAGTTAAAAGCATTCAGAATTTCATGAAAATCAACCGTATAGCGTTGCACTACTTCCATTGGTTCGAGTTGTTCCAGACGTGCTTTTTTGGCAATTTTATCCTCACCTTCATCCACATCGTCCACAATATGCCCCACATCCGTAATGTTTCTAACGTAGCGTACTTTGTATTCTAAATGCAAAAAATACCTAAAAATCACGTCAAAAGACATAAAGGTACGCACATTTCCAAGATGTACATTGCTGTAAACTGTAGGTCCACAAACATACATTCCTACATTTCCTTCATGAATAGGTTTGAAAATTTCTTTTTCTCCTGAAAGAGAATTGTATATTTTTAGATTTTGGCTATTGTATAATGGCATTGTAGATTATTGTTTTCCCCACCCCAGCCCTCCCAAAGGGAAGGGAGTTGAGACGTGAATGCGTTATTAATAATTGTTGTAATCTTGTTCTGATCTTACCAAGCTGGGCTCCCTCTCCTTTGCAGAGGGTCGGGGAGAGGACTAGAACTTAGTTTCTAATTTAATGTAATCTAAAAACTCTCTGCGAGTGACACTATCTTTAAATTTTCCGCCAAATTCAGAGGTTACGGTACTACTTTCAATATCACTGATTCCTCTTGAATTTACACAAAGGTGCTTGGCATCGATTACACAGGCTACATCTTCTGTACCTAATGCGATTTGTAATTCCTGAACAATTTGCATGGTTAAGCGCTCCTGAACCTGAGGTCTTTTAGCATAATATTCTACGATACGGTTCATTTTAGACAAACCAATAACTCTGCCGTTTGAAATATAAGCCACATGCGCTCTTCCTATAATTGGTAATAAATGATGTTCACAGGTAGAATATACGATGATATTTTTTTCAACTAACATTTCACCGTACTTGTAATTATTGTCAAATGTAGATGCTTTTGGTTTTTTAGCAGGATTTAAACCGCCAAAAATTTCCTTTACAAACATTTTGGCAACACGATTGGGCGTGCCTTTTAAACTATCATCGGTCAAGTCCATTCCAAGTGTGATTAGAATGCTCTCCACGTCCTTTTTTATTTTTTCAATTTTTTCCTCATCAGAAATGACAAAAGCATCATCTCGTACTGGATTTTTTGCGGATAAACTAATATGGTTTTCTCCTATTTCGTCTTGAAATTCTTCGTTTTTTATCATTAAAAGCAACTATTATTGTTGGTGTAAATATTTAAGGGGTAAAGGTAAATAATAAAAATCAAAAAATTTCTATCGCTCCTACTATTTAAGACTACTTTATTGGTTCAGCCGCCCGTTATACTCTCTTTTTTGGATCTAAAAAGAAAAGGCAATAACGAACTCGTTACTGCCTTTTATAAAATAGTTCCGGTTCCCTAAAGGGGATGTCTACCAAAATGTGTTTGATTATACTTTCGTTAGTGTCGCATTATAAACAGGAATCGCTGCTTTCAGGATTCGTACTGCGCTAATTAAATCTTCTTTCTTTAAAACATAAGCAATTCGAACCTGATTTAATCCCATTCCCGTAGTAGAGTAAAAACCGGCTGCTGGCGCTACCATTACTGTTTCTCCATTTAGGTCATAACTTTCTAATAGCCATTGCGCAAAAGCATCGGCATTAGCAACTGGTAGTTGCGCAATACAATAAAAAGCCCCTTTTGGTTTGCTTACAATAACACCATCTATTTTATTTAATTCTTCAATCAAAGTGTCTCTGCGTTCTCTATATTCTGAAATTACTTCGTCAAAATAACTTTGTGGAGTGTCAAGAGCAGCTTCGCTTGCAATCTGTTCAATCGTTGGTGGACTTAATCTTGCTTGTGCAAATTTCATTGCAGTAGCCATCAGTTCCTTGTTTTTAGAAACAATGCATCCTATTCTGGCACCGCACATGCTGTATCTTTTTGAAACAGAATCAATCATGATTGCATGTTCTTCAAGCCCGGGAACATTCATTACTGAATAATGGACATCACCATCATAAGTAAATTCACGATATACTTCATCAGAAATTAGAAATAAATCATGTTTTTTGACTAAGGCAGCCAGTTGCATGATTTCTTCTTTTGAATATAAATAACCTGTTGGATTTCCTGGATTACAAATCAGGATCGCTTTTGTTTTTGGCGTAATCAGCTTTTCAAAATCAGCTACGGCCGGTAATGCAAAGCCGGTTTCAATACTCGAGATTACTGGAACTACAGAAACTCCTGATGCGGTTGAAAATCCATTATAATTTGCATAAAATGGTTCCGGAATAATGATCTCATCACCATGATCCATCGTGCTGCCTATAGCAAACATCAAGGCTTCAGATCCTCCGGTGGAGATTATAATATCTTCAATATGTACAGGAATTCCTTGATTTGTATAATAGGCAGCTAATTTTTTTCTATAGCTTTCATTCCCGGCGGAATGGCTGTATTCTAAAATAGTTAAATCTATATTTTTAATCGCATTCATAGCAACTTCAGGAGTTCTGATATCGGGTTGGCCAATGTTTAAATGGTATACTTTGTGGCCTTTATTTTTCGCTATTTCAGAGTAGGGAACCAATTTTCGTATTGGTGATTCAGGCATTTGTTTGCCTTTATTTGATATTGTTGGCATAGTTTTAAATTATTGAATTGCAAATTTGCGATTTTTTTTTCGAATTTATCACAATTTATGCCCGGATATATCATATAAAACAAGGTTTTGTTTTATATTTTTAGTATTTTTATAAAAAGATAGCACAATGAAAAGAACGCTAAATTTATTTTTTTTAATCTTCTCGATATACAGTGTTTTGGCGCAGCAAGGATTTCAGTTTGAAAAAAATGGAGACAAAATTAGTGTGCCTTTCAAGTTGATCAATAATTTAGTGCTTCTGCCTATAAAAGTGAATGGAGTTGAATTGAATTTTTTATTGGATTCCGGTGTGGAAGAGACCATATTATTTAGTTTGGAAGAAAAAAAAGAAGTTCGTTTTTTTAACGCGGAAAAAGTACTATTAAGAGGATTAGGGAGTCAAGAGGCGGTCGAGGGATTGAAATCGACCAATAATATATTGCAATTCGGCAGCATGTTGTATGCGGATCATATGGTTTATATTGTTTTGAATCAGGATTTTAATTTATCCTCTCATATTGGGATTCCTGTAAACGGAATTATAGGATTTCAGTTTTTTAGAAATAATCTGGTTGAAATTAATTACTCTAAAAAGAGAGTTATAGTCTATAGCGATACCGCTAAAAATAGAAAAAAAATAGTTAGAAAGTTCAAAACTATTCCTATCGCTATCGAGAAATCAAAGCCGTATTTAAAAGGTACGGTGTTGTTGAATAATAAGGAACTGGTGGTCAAGTTGCTGATTGATATAGGAAATAGTGATGCAATATGGTTGTTTCAGGATCGCTCCGAATTTCTTAAAGTTCCCCCGAAAAATTTTGCTGATTTTTTGGGCAGAGGATTTAGTGGTGATGTTGAAGGAAAAAGAGCCAGAATTCAAAAATTCGCAATGAATCAGTTTGTATTTAATAATCCAATAGTAGCTTTCCCGGACTCTACTTCAATTAGGAATGTTACTATGGTTCCTGATCGGATGGGATCAGTAGGAGGAGAGATTATGAAAAGATTTACCGTTATTTTTAATTACCCTAAAAAAGAAATGTATGTAAAAAAAAATAGTCTTTACAACGATCCTTTTGCATACAATAAAAGCGGAGTAGAGATCCAGCACAACGGATTACAGTGGGTTCAGGAAACTGTTCGGATGGAAACCGTCCCTTTGTTACCAAAATATAATGAGTCAGGCGAAACTAAAGTACTCAATGACTTTAAATATAAATTCCAATTAAAGCCTATTTATGAGATTGCAAATGTTAGAAATAATTCGCCTGCAGCAAATTCAGGAGTACAAAAAGGCGATATTATTATTTTAATCAATAACGCTCCTGCTTATAGATATTCGTTGCAAAAAGTTAATTCTCTCTTTAGATCTGAGGAGGAAAAATGGATAACATTGGAAGTGGAAAGAAACAGTCAGATTCTGAAATTTAGATTTCAGTTACAGGATTTTCTCTAACAAAAAACGCCTCCAGAGGGTTTCAGGAAGCGTATTGATGTGTACACATGGAATTTAAATCCATCAAGTAGGTCGGGTAAAAATCAAATAGGACACATTGGATTTAGAGGAATAGTGTTTTTGTCCATTGGCTCCTTAACGCGAAAGTCTGAGGAAACAGGGTATCTCCTTGTTTTAAATAAATCACAATTGCGTGATTTAATTTGCAACCACTTCCCCTTTTATTTTTAAAGCGACTCTCCCGGAATCGTAATTCACGGCATTCGATTCAACAGTTATTGTTTTTCTAATTGGTCCGGGAGCCATATTGTATTTTATGGATATTTTTCCTGTTTTTCCCGGCATAATTGGCTCGGTTGGTTTTGTTGGAATGGTGCACCCACAAGTAGAAAGTACATTTGTAATAAGTAATGGCGCATTTCCAGTGTTCGTAAAAATAAAATTACGGGTTCCATTATCATTTTTGGTAACCCTCCCATAATCGATTGTATTGTCTTTTGCAGCAAATTCAATTTTAGGGCCATTTTGAGCAAATCCTACGGTGCTAATTAATGTGAATGCAAATAAAATTAGTATTTTTTTCATTTTCATTTTTTTTAAATTCATTAAAGTAAATATACTTTGTTTTAATTAACGCACAAATTTTTATTTCCCTTTTTATAGTCTACTTAATTATTTACTTTTGTGCCCTATCAGAATTACAAATATCAGACCAAAGTCTACAAGGGTATTTGTTGATCTGGTTATTGGTTTAACGGAACCAACAAACAATTGAATTTAACGATTAAATGACCCACAATAAAATGATTATTCCTGCACAATTTGACGCTAAAACTATTGAGAATAAGTGGTATGACTACTGGATGAAAAATAATTATTTTCACTCAGAGCCGGATCATAGAACACCATATACTATCGTAATTCCACCGCCTAATGTGACTGGAGTTTTACACATGGGACACATGTTGAACAATACTATTCAAGATGTATTAATAAGAAGAGCGCGTCTTAAAGGGTTCAATGCGTGCTGGGTTCCGGGAACGGATCATGCCTCAATAGCTACAGAAGCTAAGGTGGTAGCCAAATTAAAAGCTGAAGGAATCCATAAAAATGATTTAACACGTGAAGAATTTTTGGCGCATGCCTGGGAATGGACGGATAAATATGGCGGTGTAATTCTGGAACAACTCAAACAATTGGGCTGTTCATGTGATTGGGATCGAACAAAATTTACCATGGATCCTGATATGTCAGCCTCAGTGATTCGTTCTTTTGTAGATTTATACAACAAAGGTTTGATTTATCGAGGATACCGAATGGTGAACTGGGATCCGGAAGCCAAAACGACTTTGTCTGATGAAGAAGTAATTTATGAAGAACAACAAGGAAAGTTATATTATATACAATATAAAATCCTCACCCCAGCCCTCTCCGAAGGAGAGGGAGCTGAAACTTTTAACTCCCCTCCTTCGGAGGGTTTGGGGGAGGAATTTCTGACAATAGCAACCACGCGTCCGGAAACTATTTTTGGAGATAGCGCCATTTGTATTAATCCAAATGACGAACGTTTTGCTCATTTGAAAGGCAAAAAAGCGATTGTGCCTATTTGCGGAAGAGTGATTCCGATTATCGAAGATGACTATGTAGATATAGAATTTGGTACTGGTTGTTTGAAAGTGACCCCGGCTCACGACATGAATGACAAGGCATTGGGAGAAAAGCATAATTTGGAGATTATTGATATTTTCAACGAAGATGCAACGATGAATAGTTTTGGTTTGCATTACCAAGGGAAAGATCGTTTTGTGGTTCGTGAAGAAATTGCAAAAGAACTAGGGACTATAGGTGCTTTAGCAAAAACAGAAACACACTTAAATAAAGTAGGTACTTCGGAAAGAACCAAAGCAGTTATCGAGCCTCGTTTATCAGACCAATGGTTCTTGAAAATGGAAGATTTGGTAAAACCGGCAATTCAATCCGTATTGGTTGATGGCGAAATTAAATTGCATCCAGCACGTTTTAACAATACGTACGCCCATTGGCTAAACAACATTCGCGATTGGAATATTTCGCGTCAATTGTGGTGGGGACAACAAATTCCGGCCTATTTCTATGGCGACGGAAAAGAGGATTTCGTGGTCGCTGAAAATATTGAAGACGCTCTAAAGTTAGCGAGAGAGAAAACTTTAAACCTTAAACTTGAAACAAAAGATTTAAAGCAAGATGTTGACGCTCTTGACACTTGGTTCTCGTCTTGGCTATGGCCAATGTCCGTTTTTGGAGGTATAATGAATCCGGAAAGTGAAGACTTTAAATACTATTATCCAACCAATGATTTAGTAACTGGTCCGGATATTTTGTTTTTCTGGGTAGCGAGAATGATTATTGCAGGATATGAGTACACAGGAAAAAAACCTTTTACAAATGTTTATTTGACTGGTTTAGTTCGTGACAAACAAAGACGTAAAATGTCTAAATCATTAGGGAATTCACCGGATCCTTTAGACTTAATAGAAAAATTTGGTGCCGATGGTGTTCGGGTTGGATTGCTTTTGAGCGCTTCTGCCGGAAATGACATTATGTTTGACGAAGAATTGTGCAACCAAGGAAAAGCATTCACCAATAAAATTTGGAATGCCTTTAAATTGATCAAAGGTTGGGAAGTTTCGGAAACGATTCCACAACCGGAATCTTCAAAAGTAGCAATCGAGTGGTATGAAGCCAAGTTGCAACAAACACTTCTAGAAATCGAAGATAATTTCGAAAAATACAGAATTTCCGAAGCTTTAATGGGAATTTACAAACTGGTTTGGGATGATTTCTGCTCTTGGTTTCTGGAAATGATAAAACCGGCGTACCAACAGCCAATCGACAGCGTTACTTTGGCGAAAGCCATAGCAATGCTTGAAAATAATTTAAAATTATTGCATCCGTTTATGCCGTTCCTGACAGAGGAAATTTGGCAAATTCTTGCCGAAAGAACTACAGATGAAGCATTAATCGTTTCGACTTGGCCAGAAATAAAACCGTTTGATTCCCGTTTAATTGCTGATTTTGAAAACACAATGGAGGTTATTTCCGGAATTCGTACGATCCGTAAAGACAAGAATATTCCGTTTAAAGATGCGATTGAATTTAAAATTGTCAATAATGACAATACTTCGGCTTATTTTGATTCGGTGGTGACTAAATTAGGAAACTTGACTTCCTTAGAATATGTTTTGGATAAAGTGGATGGCGCCTTGTCTTTCCGTGTCAAATCGAATGAATATTTCATCCCAATCACCGGAAATATTGACGTACAAGCTGAAATTGCTAAACTGACGACGGAGTTAGTCTATACGCAAGGTTTCTTGAAATCAGTACAAAATAAACTAGCCAACGAGAAATTTGTGGCTGGTGCACCGGAGAAAGTTTTAGCCAACGAAAGACAAAAAGAAGCAGATGCTCTGGCAAAAATGGAAACTATCGAGCACAGTTTGGCGGGTTTAAAATAGACTTAGTCAAAATATATAAACCCGACCCATTTTCAATATGGGTCGGGTTCTTTTTTAAGTCAACTTAGTTTAGCAGGATTGAAGCAGAAATTTAGCCAAATAAAAACAAGAATAATAACGGAAATATAATTCCGGCAACGGCTAGTTTCCAACCCCTGTTTTTCCAACTGAATTTTCCGGCTTTAATCATAACCGTTCCTGTTAAGGCAATAATGATTAAGCTGATCGCAAAAATATCAGAATAATAAATCCAAAAATTAGAGGTGTTTTTATGCAATTTCATCGTTTGGCTGATAATTGGCGTTTTAGAGAAGGAAACAATTTCTCCTTTTCCAGTTTTCAGGTCAATTTCGACATCGTGCTTTTCAAAAGAAATTTTAAAGGTTCCTTTTTTTACCATTTGACGTCTCATTTTATCATCGATGCCCAATTGTTTGCCTAAATCTTCAGCAAATTTTTCATTAATTTCATTTTCAGCAAAAACTTTTACTTGGATCGCCTTGGTTTCGGTAGTGTATTTTTCCGGATGCCAGTATTCTCTGTGGTTCATCATAAGTCCTGAGATGGCAAAAGAAACAATTAATCCGATATAGAAATACCCTAAATCACGGTGTAAATTTCTTGCTTTTATTTTCATCATGGGTTTGAATTTTAGGTTTTGAATTATGAATCAGACTTTTTATTTGGTAAAAGGTTTAATTAGAATTTATATTTTAAGCTGGTCATCACTTGACGAGGTGCTGTTGGGTTTACACTGTAATTTTCATGTACGGTATAATTCAAAACATTTGTAATATTTGACAATCTGCAAAAAAAAACTCAAATTGGCTGTATGTTATGTTGTTCTTGCTAAAATATCCTCTACTACAAGACTGCCGCTTGTGCCAAAAGACTTAGAAATTTTCAATTATGTGTGCAGTTTCTTGTGCAAAGCCACTTATGCTGAAAAATAAGGTTAAAGTGGGTATTAAAAAGTTTCTCATAAATCTTTATTTGGAATTATTAAAAATAACGATGCAAATATAGAATCTGAATTTGATTTAACAAAACTTATTTAGATTAAATATGGATAATAATTTAAATGTTTTTTAATGTATTGTAATACAGTTTTTTAAATAAAAAAATCCTTGCTTTTAGACAAGGATTTTTAATTTTAGCGTGAAATGTTAAATTTTAACATTTGATTTTCGGTTTCTTCCCCACCAAATATAGCATCCGGTTATAGGAAGACTCGCAATAAGTAAACTGATTAAAAAGGCAAATATTTTTCCGGCTATTCCAAAAACGGCACCCGTATGAATGTCGTAATTCAAGAGCAGCAGTTTGTCGGCAATTTTAGCTTCTTTATACCTTCCGTAAAGGTGATCTACTTTTTGTTCTTCTAGGTTGTATTGGTCAAAATAACGGTAGTCTATTTTCCAATAGGTGCCTTCCTCAGGATTTGCATTTGCAGCAATAGAAGAACTGGCACTTTCCGGTGGATGCACTTCTATAGATTTTGCTTTTGGATATTCTTTTTGCATTAAAGTCCAAATTTGATCCAGCGGTTTATCTACTTTTTTTGTTTTTATAGTCGAAATAGGATCTTCATAAACCAATGATTTTTCTCCACCAAGAACCGTATAATAAGAATAAGCAAACCATTGGAAACCCCAAACTAAACCCGTAATTGCAAAAATAAGGGCAATTATAAGCACGTATAAGCCAGTAATATTATGCAAGTCATAGTTTTTACGTTTCCATTTTAATCCTTTTTTCCATTTAAACCAAAACCGTTGTTTGGCAGCATTTTTATTTTTTGGATACCAAAGAATCATTCCAGTAATCAGCAGAATCAAAAACACTAAAGTTGCCGATGCTGTAACGGTTTGTCCAATTTCATGAGGCAGCCAAAGATAAAAATGACCGTCAAGAATAAAGTTAAAAAACCCATCTTCCATATTGGTTTTTTCAAGGACTTCACCTGTATACGGATTGAGGTACACAATATAATGATAGGAAGGTTCGTAATGGAAAAATATAGCTTCCACTGATTTGACAGAACCATTGTATTTTATGGCATGTAACACTTTGTTCGGAATTTCTTTTCGGGCAATTTCTTCCAATTGCGTAGGTAATAGAAATGGTTTTTCCTGTTTTGAAACAAACCTGTACTCATCGGTGTAATCTTGTATTTCTTCCTGAAAGGCATACAAACTTCCCGTGATGGCAATTATGAAAACAAGTATGCCTGAGGATAAGCCAAGCCAAAGATGGATTTTTAGGATTGCTTTTTTTAAGGTGTTATTTTTCATTATAAATGGATTAAACTCCTCCAGGAAATGAGGAGTTTAGTTAGACAAAACGAATTAGGAATCTTAAAATTTATATGTCAAACCGGCAGTTACACTTCTTAATCGCTGTGGAGTTACAGTAGACCAGCCTGAATAATATTTTTCGTTTAATATGTTATTTAATTTTAAAGCTAAATTGAATTTATCATTCGAATACGACAAAGCCGAATTTAATATGGTATAACTTGGTAAGGCAAATGTTCCGATATTCGATCTGTTCAACGTTTTATATTCACTGGCGTGGTTTCCGCCAAATCCTAGACCGAATCCTTTTAATTTCCCGGAAGTCAACGTGTAATTTGCCCAAAAATTTACTAGCGTTTCTGGTCCGGCTTCTTCAGGTCTTAATCCTAAATATCCATCACCGGGATTGTCTTTTGTAACTTCACTTTTGTTATTACTGAATCCAGCAATCACATTAAATCCTTTCATTGGGTTTGCCGTAAAACTGATTTCAACTCCTTTACTGTTGACTTCACCGCCCTGAATTGCGTTGTTAATATTGTTTGGATCCGTCATTAATCGGTTTTTTACATCAATGTTGTAGTAGCTAATCGATGCCGAAATGATGTCTTTGTATAAGTTTGTTTTTAATCCAAATTCATATTGATTAGCTTGCTCCGGATCAAAAGATTCCATTCTTGTATTAGAACCATCCACTTCAGAAACTTCTCGTGGCGTTACATTTACAAAGCCATTCATATAATTTGAAAAAACCGAAACTTTATCTTTAATCAACATATAAACCAGACCGAATTTTGGAGAAACGGCTGCTTGGCTGTTTTCTTCGGTCGCTGTTTTCGATTTGAAATGATCGACGCGCAAACTGATCATTGCAGATAATTTATCGGTAACATTCAACACATCTGAGGCGTACGCACTAATAACCTCAACTTCAGCAGTTGAATTTCCGTCAAACGAATCTACTAAAAGATTATCAACTCCCGCTTGGGTCAAATCTCCGGTATCTGATCCATCGATTAAGGAGACAATTCCGTTTCCAACCCAACCGGTACTCCCGTTTATAATATTTGATTTATAATAATCGACACCGGCAACCAATCGGTTTCTTAAGTTTCCAATTTTAAAGTCTCCAATAAAATTTTGTTGAATATCCGTTGCTAAAGTTTCTCCGTTTCTTTTAGAAATGAATCGTGTAAAATCATTTCCGTTTGATGCATCAAATAAATAGGAATAATACCCATTTGTTTTACTGTTGCTTCTGGATAATACCGTTTGTGAAGTCCACTGATTCGATATTTTATAAAACATTTGAGCCTGTAAATTATAAGTAGGATTGCTGATGGACAGCTCGTTTGAAGTGAATGATTTTGTATAGTTTTTTTCGAATAATTCCATCGAATCAAATGATAGAGCGGAATTTCTGTTCAAGAAAAGCATCGGGGCATTTGATGAATTTCGGTTTGTAAATTCAGTATTGATCAAGAACGAAAGTTTATCACTAACTTTATAACTCAAGGAAGGCGCAAAGAAAAAGGATTTGCCAAAACCGGCATCCTGAAACGAATTTTCTTTTTGGTAGGCTGTATTTATTCGTACGGAAACATCTGTGTTTAGTGGGATATTTACATCTGCAGTAAGACGATCCATACCATACGATCCGGCATTATAACTGATTTCTCCACCAAATCTTGAATAAGGTTTTTTAGTTACAATATTTATTAAACCTCCGTATGAAATCAAACTACTGCCAAATAATGTTCCTGAAGGTCCTTTGATCACTTCAATATTGTCCACGTTGGCCGGATCAATACTTCCATTGTTGATTCCGGGAAGCCCGTTAATCATTGTTGGCTGAACTGAAAAACCTCTCATAGAAAAATATTCAGCACCGTCGCCGCCACGCCCGGTTGATTCCCAAAGACGCGTGATTCCAGTTGCATTTTTTAGCGCATCACTAAAGTTAGTAACCACTTGTTCTTTCATTAACTCGCTGGTAACGGTATTGTACACCTGTGGATTTTCAATATTATTCAAAGGCATTTTAGAGATTGTGGTGCTTTTTTCTCTTTTATACCTGTATTTGTTGGTGTTTATAATCACTTCTTTCAATGTTTTTAAGGTATCTTTTTCTTGCTCTTTCTTTTCTTGAGCAGTAACCGTTATTCCAAAAAGCAAAACGAACAGGTAAAAGGCAGGTATCTTTTTCATTTATTTAGATTAATTAAAAATAAGTTGCAAATATAAGAGTGCTTTTGTTCTTAACAAAACTTATTTAGACTAATTACAGATAATATTTAAAATTAATTTTTATTCCACTGCAAAACAGTTTTTTAACGGCATAAAAAAACCTTGCTTATTTCGAGCAAGGTTTTGATTGGAACTAAAATGTTAAAATTTTAGTTGATTTTTTTCATTGAATATTGTTCGGAACTGGGTTTTCCTTGCTGGATTCCTGAAATTTTTACCACTATACTGCCTGGATTGATTTCACTATAAATAATTTTTTGAGGATAATCATGTTTCGGGTTTTCAAAAACCAGTTGTTTCTCAGTTGTCGTTGTCAACTTGAATGCGACTGCTTTATCCTCGTTTTGTCCTTTTACCATAGTTGAATACGTTAATTCTTCTCCTTTTTGTTGCAAAATAATAGATTCAAAATGCAAAGTGTCTTTTTCTTTGATAAAATAGGATTGCGCTTCAAAAGTACTGTCGTTTACTTTTTTCCAAGTTTCAGAAAGATTTCCATCAACGGACTTATTTTCCCAATTTCCTAAAATCCAATTGGCGGCTTTCATTTTTTCTAATTCATTTGCATCCGATTCTTTGCAGGAAAAAATGGTTAACAAAAGTAATATAAGAGTTGTTTTTTGAAACATTGGTGTAAATATTTGGTGTTATTTTGAACTGCTAAATTAAGAAAAAATAGAATAACGTCGCTTTTTTAGTTTTGGAATCACAGGTTCACCATATAAGTCATATAAGTTTTTAATTTGAATAGAATAAAGGAAAAAAACAGTTCATTTAAGGAAAGTCGCATAGTTCATAAAGAATGTTTTAATTTACGTTCTCTTCAGCCAATGTGACAAATAAACTAACTTTCTTAACCCGTTGGGTGCAATTAATTTTTGATGATAATTTTCGTCAGTTCGAGTGATCCCGCTTTTGGGCGGGATTATATCGAGAACTAGAAAATTAGTATTAAAAACGGTTCTCGATACACGTCACTTCGAGTGCGAAGCGTATCGAGAAGTTTGTTCCGTTTTACTACACAAAAAACACTCGAACTGACGTTTTGAATAATTGCACCCAACGGGTTTTCTTATATAACTTAAGTAATGACTAAAATTTAATGTCGTATTTTAATAAAGCACTAAATTTCTTTGCCACAGATTTCACAGATTAGCACAGATTAATTCGTTATGTAATTTTAAAAATCTTTTTAATCCTTACAATCTGTGGCAAAAACTCTTTTTAATAATTGCGACAATATATCTTTCTTGCTACTTATATGGTTAAAACAAAATTTAATCACTTTCATTCAAAATAATATAAACCAATTCTTTAGTTGGTTTTTGATCTTTCAGTTTTGCTCTGACCACATCAAAAGGTACTTTGAAATCACAGCCTGATTTATAACCGCTGCAGCCGTAAGCGATTTTTCCTTTTAGCACCGTTCCTTTCTTGCATTTCGGACAGGCTAATTCGTCCGGAATGACTTTTTTTAAAGCTTTCTTGGCTTCTAATTTGAGTTGGAAATTTTCGTCAAAACGAAGTAAACCTTCCACAGTGCCGATATCAGTTTTAAAATCTTTTAAGTTTACAGTAGATCCTTTTTGTAGTAATCGCAAGTATTGGTTCTCGGATATTTTTTTCTCTGCAAAAGTGTAAGGCAATAGGAACGTGCAACCTGCTTTATAATTGGTACATCCAAATGAAGATTTTCCTTTGATAAGTGTTCCTTTTCTGCATTTTGGACAGGCTTCCGCCAAAATCCCTGCGGCTTTCTTTTTCTCGACTTTAACAACTTCTTTTTGAATGCTTCCCGCATGCGAGATATTGGCACGTCTGGTTTCACTTCGCACTTCATAGACCAAAGCTTCTACCATGTTTTTCATGTTCTTAATAAACGCAGCAGCGGTAAAAGTTCCTTTTTCAATATCTTTCAACTGCTTTTCCCAAGAGCCGGTGAGTTCAGCTGATTTCACCAAATCATTTTGAATGGTGTCAATAAGCTGAATTCCCGTAGGTGTTGGCAATACCTGTTTTTTGTTCCTAATGATGTATTGGCGTTTAAACAGCGTTTCAATAATATTGGCTCGCGTGGAGGGACGCCCAATACCGTTTTCTTTCATCAATTCGCGTAAATCTTCATCATCCACTTGCTTGCCTGCGGTTTCCATGGCGCGCAATAAAGTAGCTTCGGTGAACTGATTCGGTGGTTTGGTTTCCTTTTCTAAAAACGAGGGTTCATGTGGCCCTTTTTCACCTACAACAAAACTCGGTAAAATATCGGCTTCTTTTTCTTTGGCGTTTGGATCTTCAAAGACTACGCGAAATCCCTTTTTAAGGATTTCTTTTCCTGTCGTTTTGAAGGCTACATCTGCTGCTTTCCCAATAACGATGGTATTGGCAACCAAACAATCGTCATAAAACACGGCTATAAATCGCTTGGTAATTATGTCATATACTTGCTGCTGATTGTATTGCAAGTTGGATTGAATCCCCGTTGGAATAATCGCATGGTGATCCGTAACTTTTTTATCGTTGAAAACTTTGGGCGATTTTTTTATCTTTTTTTCCAAAAGCGGTTGCGTCAACGCAGCATAATTTGTCAAGTTTTTCAGAATCCCAGCCACTTTTGGATAGATATCATTGGGCAAAAACGTCGTATCAACTCTGGGATACGTAACTACTTTTTGTTCGTACAAAGTTTGGACAATTTTGAGTGTTTCATCTGCCGTAAAACCAAATTTGGTATTGCAATACACCTGTAATCCTGTTAAATCAAATAGTTTAGGTGCAAACTCATTGCCATTCTTTTTTTCGACAGAAACTATTTCAAACTCACTTTCCTTGACTTTATTGGCCAAGAGTTCGCCATCTTCTTTTTTCAAAAAGCGTCCTTCTTCATAGCTGAAAAGCGTTTCTCTGTATAAAGTTTGCAACTCCCAATACGGCTGTGGTTTAAAATTCTCAATTTCTTTGAATCGGTCCACAACCATTGCCAAAGTTGGGGTTTGCACCCTTCCTATAGACAAAACTTGTTTGTATCCGCCATGTTTTACGGTGTACAAACGCGTGGCATTCATGCCCAGTAACCAGTCGCCAATGGCTCTGGAAAACCCTGCATAGTATAAATTATCATAGTTGGCAGATGGTTTCAAGTTCTGGAAACCCTCTTTGATGGCTTCGGTGGTTAGGGAAGAAATCCACAAGCGTTGCACCTCGCCTTTATAATTGGCTTCGTTCATCACCCAGCGTTGAATAAGTTCACCCTCTTGCCCGGCATCCCCGCAGTTGATGACCAACTCGGCTTTGTCGAAAAGGCTTTTTATGATTCGGAATTGCTTTTGGATCCCCGAATTCTCGACCACTTTGGTTTCGAATTTGTCGGGAAGCATGGGCAGATTGTTCAAATCCCAACTTTTCCAATGGGGCTTGTAATCGTTCGGTTCTTTTAAGGTACATAAATGCCCAAAAGTGTAGGTGACCTGATAACCATTGCCTTCATAATATCCGTCATGCTTGGTATTGGCTCCCAAAACGGATGCGATTTCGCGGGCGACACTTGGTTTTTCGGCAATACAGACCTTCATTTTTTCCTACTGATTTAAGGGTGCAAAGTAGGAATTTAGAAATTGGTATTAAAAAGAAATCGACAGGAGTTATGAACTGGTATGTGATTCATTGCGAGGAACGAAGCAATCCCATTCAGTTGGTCTATTATTTATTTGCTTATCGTTATGGGCACAGAATACAATTCTGCGCTAACGATTGTGGATATTCGAGCGATCGGTAATACAGACCTTCATTTTTGCTACTTATTTTGAGGGCGCAAATTAGGAATTTACAAATTGGTATTAAAAAGAAATTTTGTGGAGTTATGAACGGTTAGGACGTGCTGTTTATTAGGAGCAGTACGAATGGCGTTTTTTCAAGAACCCATCTTCCTGCTGTCCGCTGTATCCACGCTAAAAAGCGTGGGATGCCGCTTCCATCAGGGCTATTGATTACGTCTCATTTTCATAATAACGAAAGAGAAAATGCCGTAGATTACTTCATATATTCTCATTTACTGTTAGCGCAGAATTGCATTCTGTGCCCACTCCAATTGACACCCAAACTAATTTACAAAATTACTTCTAAATCAGCTTTAAAAATTAAAAAAAAAGCTAATATCGTTTTATGGATTAGCTCTTTTGACTTGTTTTACCTGTCCTCGTTTGTGGGCACAGAATGCAATTCTGCGCTAACGACTGTGGATATCTGAGCAATCGGGTCCGCAAATTAAGAATTTAGAAGTTGGTATTAAGAAGAAATTTTGTGGAGTTATGAACGGGGAGGGTTAAGTCATTGCGAGGAACGAAGCAATCGCATCTAGTTAGTCTATTATTTTATTTGCTCATCGTTCTGGGCACAGTTTGCAAAACTGCGCTAACGATTGTGGATATCCGAGCGATCGGGTAACAATAATGCACTAATAACACAACTAATATAAGTTATGTATTTGATTTTGTTTATTTTTTCAAAATCAAAACAGTTAAATATACCTGCAATTATTGTCATAACTATAAATTTAAAAAATATGTAATTTAAAATAGCAAGTATTATTAAAGAATAAATAATCGTCAATAATAGAGTTTTATTTGGATTTATTATTAGAATAAATTTCAATGCTAATAAATAAGAATAGTAAAATACAATAAAAGTTAGTATAAAATGAAATGAGAATTTTATTATGTTGAAAATTGAAAAAGTGTTTTTCATAATATTTATTTTTGTTTTCTAACTTAATTCTAAAAAAGGTGAAGGCTCACGACTTAGTAATCTGAGGCTGGATGGATCTTAGTTTTTAAGAATTTCTTTTATTTTTTTATAACTTTTGATTGAAGTCGCTTCTTCATCTAAATTATTTCGAGTTTCATAAAGTATATCAAAGTTTTGAATTCCTAATTTTAAAAATGGTTCAGCGATTTGCAATCTAAATTTCGCGTAATATGCAATATTATCTAGCTTTTCTTTTGTAATAATTTCAGATGGTTTATTAAATTTATTGTCAATAAGTGAAGTATATAAACTAAAGTTCTTATAGTTGTTAGAGATATGGACCTTTCCTAATTCAAAAAATGAGTTCTCTAATAATTTTGTAGTTAAATCGCTTTTCTCTGCCATTATAGCAAACATAAAATCTATGCCTTGAGAAAATTCAGTTTTAGCTAAATGGTTTTTATAATCATTTTGAAATTTTTTAGTTTCTAGATCACTTTCAATGTCTCCTTTTAAGAGAAAATTAAATGTTAGAAATGCTTTTCCAACTTCTTCAATGCTAAATTGAAAAAGACTATAAGCTCTAGCTACTTTATTCTTTTCAGCTAAAATTTCAGCTTCTTCGATTAATTCTCGAGCATTAGCCAAAGACTTTTCGATTGCTTCAAAATAATCTAATCGGTCAATTTTCATAGTTTGTTTTTTTAGTATTGCTTAATATGTTTGGCTACCGCTGCGAGTCATTCGTGCGGCAGTCTGAGGTTTTTCTCTATAAATTATTCAAAAGTTATGATTTTTTCCAATTCTTCTGCCGAATAACTGTCAAGTTTTTTAACTTCATAAAATTCTTTTTTCGCTTTATCATTATTGCCAAACTCAGCATATATCTTGCAAGCACAATAATGGGCCTTTAAATAATCAGGTTTTAATTTTATTGCTTCATTTAGCATATTTAGTGCTTTTTCTTTGTTCCCATTTTCTTTAAGAACAAGCCCTAGATTAAAATATAACTCAGGTTTTTTTGGATTTAATTTTATTGCTTGCTCATAAGCATCAATTTCTTTATCAGATTGTCCCATTTTGCCATATGTCAATCCAAGATTAAAATATACTTCTGACGATGGTCTTTTACTTATTTCATCTGTGAAAGCTTCTACAGCTTTATCATATTCTCCCGCAACGAAGTATTTACGGCCTAAATTACTTATTCCTATATACCAAAACGAAAAGTAGATTGAAGAAAACACCCACAGAAATTTTAATGGACTAGTCATGCTTAATAATCCTAAAAAGAATGATGATGGAAGCATCCATAGTAAATGAAATGGTGAAATATGGAGAAGAAATATTAGGATTATCGCGACAGTCATTAAAAAAGCTTGAAGTTCCATCGCCTTTTCTGTTGCTTGTTCATTTTTGGCTTTTTCTCTGATTTTTAGAGTCCAACCTAAAGTGATTAAAATGCTTAATCCTAAAATAATGTAACTGATGATGTTCATTTTATTTTAATTTGGGGTTGTGAATATTTTCGGTTCAGTACATTACAACGACCGCTGCTTACATTAAACGAAACTTTTCTTTACAATTGTTATTTCACCAAAAATATAATTTAAATCCGAAAATACTGATAAAAAATTATCAAGTTTAAATCTTTTTTCAAAACTAACTCTTTTTAATTCAGGAACTTTACGGGAAACCGTAAAACGTTTCTTTTTTTTTAGCTTCAGAACGATTATAACTTTTCACAGGCTTCTCGATACGATTTTTAGTTGTAAAGCTGTCGCATTACTACTAAAAATCACTCGAACGGACGGTACAAGAGATTGATTTATTCGAATAAATATATTGAGTAGTACAAATGCCATAGCCCTGATGGAAGGGAAAATCCTTTATTGATAAAACGCGGAGCAAGTTTTATCAATAAAGATTGGAATGACAGCAGGAATCAGCTCCTCGAAAAAAATGTGAAATCTGCAATCCAAAATGTGAAATCTTTTCACTAAATAATGTGAAATATTTCACTAAATTTGCACCCTAAATAAAGGACTAAGAAAATGTTAGATAGACTTCAAATAGTAAAACAACGTTTCGATGAGATTTCGGATTTGATTATTCAGCCGGATGTTATTATGGATCAGAAGCGTTATGTGCAATTGAATCAAGAGTACAAAAGTTTAAAAGCTTTGGCTGAAAAACGCGATGAATATGTTGTTTTGATGGCAAACATTGACGAAGCAAACGAAATAATTGCCGATAACAGTGATGCGGATATGACCGAAATGGCCAAAATGCAACTGGACGAAGCTAAGGAAAGATTGCCGGAACTGGAGGATGAAATCAAGTTTATGTTGATTCCTAAAGATCCCGAAGATGCTAAAAATGTTATGGTGGAGATTCGTGCCGGAACGGGTGGGGATGAAGCGAGTATTTTTGCCGGGGATTTGTTTCGTATGTACACGAAATATTGTGAGAACAGAGGTTGGAGAACGTCGGTAGTGGATATGAATGAGGGAACTTCGGGTGGTTTCAAAGAGGTGATTTTTGAAGTTACCGGTGAGGATGTTTACGGAACCTTGAAGTTTGAAGCGGGTGTTCACCGTGTACAACGGGTACCGCAAACGGAAACACAAGGACGTGTTCACACATCAGCGGCGACTGTTATGGTATTGCCGGAAGCAGAGGAATTTGATGTGCAAATTGATATGAATGATGTGCGTGTGGATTTCTTCTGTTCGTCAGGACCTGGTGGACAATCCGTAAATACAACTAAATCGGCGGTTCGTTTGACACACATTCCAACTGGATTGGTGGCGCAATGTCAGGATCAGAAATCACAACACAAGAATAAAGATAAAGCTTTTGGCGTTTTGCGTTCCCGTTTGTACGAACAGGAATTAGCCAAAAAACAAGCGGAAGATGCTACAACGCGTACGTCTCAGGTAAGTTCTGGTGACCGTTCTGCAAAAATCCGTACCTATAATTATGCACAAGGTCGTGTAACGGATCACCGTGTAGGTTTGACGTTGTACGATTTGGGAAATATCATGAATGGTGATATTCAGAAAATTGTAGATGAGTTGGCGTTAGTCAACAACATGGAAAAACTGAAAGAAGCCAGCGAGGTTTTTTAAATAGGTTTTGGGCGCCGGGTTTTAGGTCTTAGTAGGTTATAGGTTTTTGTAAAACTAAAATATATGAGAAACTTTAGGGATTTAGAAGTTTGGCAAAGTTCTGTTTTGCTTGTTAAAAAAATTTATATTATTACTGGTTCGTTTCCCAAAGAAGAAAAATTTGGACTGGTTTCTCAAATCAATAGATGTGCAGTTTCAATTCCTTCGAACATAGCGGAAGGTTGTTCCAGAACTTCTCAAAAGGATTTTTCTAGATTTTTACAGATAAGTTTAGGTTCGGCCTTTGAATTAGAGACTCAAATTGAAATAGCTAAAGAGATAGGTTTTGTGGATGTGTTTTTACACTTAGAAATTATTTCCGAGCTTAACATAATTCAAAAAAGAATTCAATCCTTAAAAAAGTATGTTGATTCCAAGGTTTAAAACCAACACCCAACATCTAAGAACCCACCACCTAAAAAATGACTACACAACAACTTATTGACCAAATTCAACAAAAAAAATCATTCCTAGCAGTAGGACTCGATGTCGATTTGACTAAAATTCCACAGCATCTATTAGAATTGGAAGATCCCATTTTTGAATTCAATAAAGCGATAATCGATGCAACGCATGATTTGGCTGTGGCTTATAAACCAAATGTTGCTTTTTATGAAGCGTATGGTTTGAAAGGATGGACGTCTCTACAAAAAACAATTAATTACATCAACTCAACGTATCCGGATATTTTTACTATTGCCGATGCCAAACGCGGTGATATAGGCAATACGTCTGCCATGTATGCCAAAGCTTTTTTTGAAGATTTGAATTTTGACAGTATTACCGTTGCTCCTTATATGGGAAAAGATTCAGTGGAGCCTTTTCTGGCTTTCAAAAGTAAACATACGATTATGTTGGCTTTGACTTCTAACGAAGGTGCTTTTGATTTTCAGACTTTAAACTTAAACGGAAAAGAATTGTATAAACAAGTTTTGGAAATATCTAAAAACTGGAAAAACAGCGAAAACCTGATGTATGTTGTAGGTGCAACAAAAGCTGAATATTTCACTGAAATTCGCAAAATTGTTCCTGACAGTTTCTTGCTTGTTCCCGGAGTAGGAGCACAAGGCGGAAGTCTGGCTGAAGTTTGTAAATACGGAATGAATGCGAATGTTGGATTACTAATCAATTCTTCCAGAGCGATTATTTATGCTTCAAACGGAACTGATTTTGCCGATAAAGCAAGAGCCGAAGCGTTGAAAATGCAACAGGAAATGGAGCAAATTATGAGTTTGAAGTTTAACGTTTAACGTTTTTGGGTTTTTATAAAATATTTTGAATTCAATCATTCTTCATTTTAAACCATTAAGAAATTAAGTTTTATTACCCTTGCGCTAAGATTTGAATCAAAAATTTTAGCGCTAAACTTTTTAAGCCTTAATTTTTCTAAATTTCTTAATGGTTTAAAAATATAATTTTTGATTAGATTTACTAAACATTAAACATTAAACATTAAACTTGAGACAAAAAACTTTAATCGATCAAATCGGAATAACACATTCTTTTGAAACTTCGCCAAAACGCATTATATCATTGGTTCCCTCACAAACGGAATTGCTGTATGATTTAGGTTTGGAAGACCGAATTATAGGAATTACAAAATTCTGTGTGCATCCGTATCATTTTAAGTCGACCAAGAAAATAGTTGGTGGCACCAAAAAAGTGCATTACGAAAAAATCAGATTGTTGCAACCGGATATTGTCATTTGTAACAAAGAGGAAAATACCGCTGAAATTGTGGAAGAGTTGCGTAAAATTTGTCCGGTTTGGGTGACCAATATCATCACGATTGAAGATAATTTTCAGATGATTGCCGACTTTGGTCAACTTTTCAATTGCAGAACCGAAGCCCAGAAATGGAACGATAAATTGGCTTTTGCCCTGAGCGATTTTAAAAACTTTATAAAAGATAAGCCGCAACAAAAAGTAGTATATTTCATTTGGAAAAATCCTTTTATGGTTGCCGGTTCTAATAATTTTATCAATGAATTACTGAAACTAAACCATTTTCAAAACATATATGCAGGCAATGCCGAGACTTCTGGACGTTACCCGGAAATTGAACTCAAAAAAATGCGTTTAGAAGGGGATCCGGATTTGGTTTTTCTTTCATCAGAGCCGTATCCTTTCAAAGAGGAAGATGCTTTCGAAATAGGAAGACACACACACCACGCAAAAACGGTATTTGTAGATGGTGAAATGTTTTCCTGGTATGGAAGCAGGCTGTTAAAAGCGTTTGACTATTTTAAAAAAATGCATCAAAAATTATAATTCGCATTCTTCTAAAATCAATTTTTCTGTTGTCACGATCGATTTAACAGAAGAATTTTCGATATGGAAATTTAGTTCTGAGAACTTTTGGTACTCTTTTTTAAGCTTTTCTATTTCACTTTTCTCTTGCAATAATCCTTTCATGGGTGATGATTTTATGCAAATTTACATTTTACGATCTTAAAAGAAGCATTATTATTTGTTAAGATTGGGATTTAAAATTAATGTGCTATTTTTACAAAAAAAAGACGTGATCAATTATACCATTTACGAAAATAAAAACAGCGACCAATGGGTAACTTTTGTTCATGGTGCTGGTGGAAGTTCGTCTATATGGTTCAAACAAATACGGGATTTTAAGAAACAGCATAGTGTTTTATTATTGGATTTACGCGGTCACGGGGAATCAAAACCTACGCTGAAAACAGCTTTCAAACAAAAATATACTTTTTCGGCTTTGGCCAATGATATTCTGGAAGTCTTAAACCATCTCAAAATTGAAAAATCACATTTTGTCGGAATTTCATTGGGAACCATACTCATCAGACAATTGGCTGAAATGTATCCGGAACGCGTGCAAAGCATGATCCTTGGCGGTGCGATATTGAAAATGAATTTCCGTTCTCAAGTATTGATGCGATTGGGTAATTTGTTTAAATATGTACTGCCTTATTTGGTTTTATATCAGTTTTTTGCCTTTGTCATCATGCCAAAAAAAGTCACAAACAGTCTCGGGTGCTTTTTATCAACGAGGCCAAGAAATTATACCAAAAAGAATTTATCAAATGGTTTAAACTCACCGCCGAAATAAATCCGGTACTCAAATGGTTCCGTCAGGTCGAGTTAAATATTCCTACGCTTTATGTGATGGGCGAAGAGGATTATATGTTTTTACCATCAGTTAAAAAAGTGGTAGAAAATCATTACAAATCGTCTACGTTGTTTGTAATACAAAACTGTGGACATGTAGTCAATGTGGAACAGCCTAATGTTTTTAACGATGCTGTTCTTTCTTTTATAAACACTGCTAAATAAAAATTGCCTGCATTTTTTATGCAGGCAATTCTTTAACTAACCAAAACCAAAATAATAAATAACCAGTTTATTACTCTGCAAAGATCACACTTACAGAGGCGTTTTGCTGTTAAGATTTTGTTATTACTTTGTTGTACATACGTTAAGTTTTTTTTACTTTGTTTCAATGCATACTTTTTGTTCACTCGGTAGCAAGTTACACGATGGACTGTCTCAGGTTTTAATTTTGAGTTATCTTTTTGTTTAAGACCTGGATTTTAAAGGGTAATAAGTCTATAGAAATACTATCGTTTTATTGTCATATACTATTGTTTTTCTCTCGGCATGCAGTTTTATGGCTCTTGCCAAAACCGTACGTTCCAGATCACGTCCTTTCATGATGAAATTTTCAATAGAATGACTGTGTGTAACTCGGGTAATATCCTGCTCGATAATTGGACCTTCATCCAATTCCTCAGTCACATAATGACTGGTAGCGCCTATGATTTTAACACCTCTCATGAAAGCTGAGTGATAGGGTTTTGCCCCGGGAAACGCAGGGAGAAAGGAATGATGAATGTTGATGATTTGATTCGGGTATTGCGCAATCAATTTAGGGGTGATAATCTGCATGTAGCGAGCCAAAACAATAAAGTCAATAGTATACTGCTTCAGTAAATCCAGTTGTTTTTGCTCGCCTTCGGCTTTTGTATCTTTGGTAAAAGGTACATAATGAAACGGAATATTAAAACGGTCTGCTACTGGTTTCAAATCCTCATGGTTGCTTATTATCAAAGGAATTTCTAGTGGCAATTCACCAGCGCTGTGGCGTCCTAAAATATCATACAAACAATGGTCGTATTTTGAAACAAATAATGCCATTTTTGGTTTTTCATCTTGGGTGTACATTGCCCAGGACATATTAAACGGTGAAGCCAACGTTGCTTGAAAATCATTTTTAATAGCTTCAATATTCCAATTTTTGGTATTGAATTCACATTCTAAACGCATGAAAAACACATTCTCATTAGCATCAACGTGTTGGTCTAGGTAGATTATATTGCCATCAATGAAGGCAATATAATTTGTAACGGAGGCAATAATTGCTTTTTGATCTTTGCAATGGATTAGGATTGTAATTTTTTGCATTAGCATTTTGTTTTTAGCTTTGTTTTTTAGTAATGATTAGTGTTTTTCAAAACTAAATGTATCTGTGTTTATAAAAAAGTTAGATTGGGTTGTTTTATGTTTAAAAAAATAGCCCAATTTTAATCTATTTGTTGTCCTACATGGCATAAACTTTATTATTTATTAATAACCAACAGTAACAACGGATAATTTTTAAAATAAAATTGTAAATTGCAGTCTTAAATTATCATATTCATAAAATGGAACAACAAAAACCATATATCCCTAACAATAAAGTAAGAATTGTTACCGCAGCTGCGCTTTTTGACGGTCACGATGCTGCAATCAATATTATGCGTAGAATCATTCAGTCTACAGGCGTTGAGGTAATCCATTTGGGTCACGATCGTAGTGTGGAAGAAGTGGTCAATACCGCGATTCAGGAAGATGCGAATGCTATTGCGATAACTTCGTATCAAGGCGGACACAACGAATATTTCAAATACATGTATGACTTGCTTCAGGAAAAAGGAGCTGGGCAAATCAAGATATTTGGTGGAGGAGGAGGAGTAATCCTGCCTTCTGAAATTGCCGAATTGCAAGCGTACGGAATCACCCGTATTTATGCGCCGGATGACGGTCGCGCGATGGGATTGCAGGGAATGATTAATGATTTAGTACAACAATCTGATTATCCCGTTGGAGATAAACTGACGGATGAAATAAAACATTTGGAAGAAAAAAATCCAAAAGCAATTGCCAGAATTATTTCATCAGCAGAGAATTTCCCAGACATAGCGGCCAAAACTCTGGAAGTTATCCAAAAAAAGAATCAGGGTTGTAAAACTCCGGTTCTTGGAATCACAGGAACAGGTGGAGCAGGAAAATCTTCTTTGGTGGATGAATTAGTGCGTCGTTTTCTAATCGATTTCCCGGAAAAAACTATCGGATTAATATCCGTCGATCCATCAAAAAGAAAAACCGGCGGTGCCTTGTTAGGTGATAGAATCCGAATGAACGCTATTAATAACCCTCGAGTTTACATGCGTTCTTTGGCCACACGCCAATCGAATTTGGCTTTGTCTAAATATGTTGCCGATGCAATCCAAGTGATTAAAGCAGCAAATTATGATATCATAATCCTGGAAACCTCAGGTATAGGACAATCTGATACGGAGATTATGGACCATTCTGACGTTTCTTTATATGTAATGACGCCTGAATTTGGTGCTGCAACTCAACTAGAAAAAATCGACATGCTTGATTTTGCTGACTTGGTAGCGATAAACAAATTTGACAAACGCGGTTCTCTGGATGCATTGAGAGACGTGAAAAAACAATACCAACGCAACCATAATTTATGGGATGCGAATTTAGATACGCTTCCGGTTTTTGGGACTATTGCTTCGCAGTTCAACGATCCGGGAATGAATACGCTGTACAAAGCGATAATGGATAAAGTCCATGAAAAAACGAATTCTGATTTGAAATCAACATTCCAAATCACTCGTGAAATGAGCGAGAAGATTTTCGTTATTCCGCCACACAGAACCCGTTATTTGTCTGAAATTGCCGAGAGCAACCGGAAGTATGATGTTACGGCCGTTAGCCAAGAACAAGTGGCTCAGAAATTGTACGGGATTTTTAAAACGATTGAATCGGTTACTAGAAAAATCCCTGAATTGAATAAAACAGGAATTAATGACGATTCGGTTTTGCCAAGTGCTTTAGAATCTGAAAAACCGGGTGCTGCTGAGGACAAAATATTTTTAAATCTTTTACTAAATCAATTTGATAAAATAAAAATGGATTTGGATCCATACAACTGGGAAATCATTTTGACTTGGGACGAGAAAGTAAACAAGTACAAGAATCCGGTGTATACGTTCAAAGTTCGGGATAGAGAAATCAAAATGGCCACGCACACGGAGTCCCTTTCACATTCTCAAATTCCGAAAATTGCATTGCCAAAGTACAAAGCTTGGGGTGATATTTTACGTTGGTGTTTGCAGGAAAACGTTCCTGGAGAATTTCCCTTTACCGCAGGTTTATATCCTTTTAAACGTGAAGGAGAAGATCCATCTCGTATGTTTGCCGGAGAAGGCGGACCGGAAAGAACGAACAAACGTTTTCATTATGTAAGTGCGGGATTACCGGCAAAACGATTATCAACGGCTTTTGACAGTGTGACTTTATACGGAAACGATCCACATGTACGCCCTGATATTTATGGAAAAATAGGTAATGCCGGAGTTTCTATTTGTTGTTTGGATGATGCTAAGAAATTATATTCTGGTTTTGATTTGGTTCATGCAATGACTTCGGTGAGTATGACTATTAATGGACCGGCACCTATGTTATTAGGGTTTTTCATGAATGCAGCGATTGACCAACAATGTGAGTTTTACATCAAAGAAAATGGCCTTGAAAAAGAAGTTGAGGTAAAAATCAACAAAATATATGCAGCAAAAGGAGTTGAAAGACCGCATTATCAAGGGGATTTGCCCCAAGGGAATAACGGTTTAGGGTTGCTGCTTTTGGGTGTAACCGGAGATCAGGTTTTACCTTTGGAAGTGTATAACGAAATAAAAGCAAGAACGTTATCTCAAGTTCGTGGAACCGTTCAGGCCGATATTCTTAAAGAAGATCAAGCGCAAAATACCTGTATTTTCTCTACTGAATTTGCGTTGCGATTAATGGGTGACGTACAGGAATATTTTATTACTAAGAATGTAAGGAACTTTTATTCGGTTTCTATTTCAGGGTATCATATTGCCGAAGCGGGAGCAAATCCAATTACACAATTGGCTTTCACGCTCTCTAATGGGTTCACGTATGTAGAATATTATTTGAGTCGTGGTATGAATATCAATGATTTTGGACCCAACTTATCGTTTTTCTTTTCGAATGGTGTAGATCCTGAATATGCCGTTATCGGTCGTGTGGCACGTAAAATTTGGGCGAAAGCCATGAAAAATAAATATGGCGCTAACGAGCGTGCGCAAATGTTGAAATACCACATTCAGACTTCGGGACGTTCTTTGCACGCACAGGAAATTGATTTCAATGATATTCGTACTACTTTGCAAGCGTTGTATGCCATTTATGACAACTGTAATTCCTTGCATACCAATGCGTATGATGAAGCAATTACAACACCTACAGAAGAATCTGTGCGTCGTGCGATGGCAATTCAGTTGATTATCAATAAAGAATTAGGACTGGCCAAAAACGAAAATCCAATTCAAGGTGCTTTCATTATTGAAGAGCTAACGGATTTAGTCGAAGCGGCAGTTTTATTAGAATTTGACCGAATTACAGAACGTGGTGGCGTGCTTGGAGCTATGGAAACCATGTACCAAAGAAGTAAAATTCAAGAAGAAAGTTTGTATTATGAGACTTTGAAACATACAGGTGAATTTCCTATCATTGGTGTGAATACGTTTTTGAGTTCCAAAGGTTCTCCAACAGTAATCCCCGCCGAAGTAATTCGCGCCACAGAGGAAGAAAAACAATACCAAATTGATATGTTGAACCATTTGCATCAATCCAATCAGGATGTAGTGAAGGATCATTTAAATACGCTTCAGGAAGCAGCCATTAAAAACGAAAATTTATTCGAGCATTTAATGGAAGCGACCAAGGTTTGTTCCTTGGGACAAATAACAGCTGCTTTATTTGAAGTAGGTGGACAATACAGAAGAAATATGTAAGCAGAGAACCACTTTTTGCATCGCAAAAAGTGTGTGAATCGCTTATCCCGCTTTTGGGCGGGATCTAAGGTAATCAGTATTGAATTGCATCGCAAAAAGAGTGTGAATCGCTTATCCCGCTTTTGGGCGGGATCTAAGGTAATCAGTATTGAATTGCATCGCAAAAAGTGTGTGAATCGCTTATCCCGCTTTTGGGCGGGATCTAAGGTAATCAGTATTGAATTGCATCGAATTGCATCGCAAAAAGTGTGTGAATCGCTTATCCCGCTTTTGGGCGGGATCTAAGGTAATCAGTATTGAATTGCATCGCAAAAAGAGTGTGAATCGCTTATCCCGCTTTTGGGCGGGCATGATCTATTTTTTTTTTAAGACCTTACAGTAATGAGAGGTCTTTTTTTGTTCATGTAATTATTGCGACTTTATTACATTTATTCTAAAGTAGCTGTTGGGTGTAATCCAATGCGTTTAATTTTTTAACCACATAGAAACATAGATTTTAAAATTATGTAAGTCGTTTCACTTTTTTGGAGAAAATCATAGCTATATGAAGCCAAAAATTGGGCTGTCCAACTCTTTTTTTCTATGTTTCTATGTGGTTCATTTTTTTTAGTTAAGATTAATTGAAATTTTCATTAATTACACCCAACGAGTTAAAGTACTATATTTACATTTTACCTTAAAACCGAATAGTATGAAAAAACTTCAAATTGTATTCTTATTTTTTCTTCTTGGTCATACTGTAGTTTCTTATGCAGCAAAAGCCGATACATTGCAAATTCCTAGTATGGCAATGAATAAAACGTATAAAGCTGCGGTAGTATTACCAAGTTCGTATGCAAAAAGCAAGATTAATTATCCCGTGCTTTATCTGTTGCATGGCGCTTATGGTCATTTTAATGATTGGTTGTCTAAAACTCCGGATAAGAATTTATTGCACAATTTAGCAGATCAGTATAATATCATAATCGTAATGCCGGAAGGAGAAACATTCAGTTTTTATCTGGATAGCCCTGTGAATAAGGGAAGTCAGTTTGAAACGTATATTACAAAAGAAGTAATTCAGAAAGTAGACAACACTTATCGGACAATAAACAACAGAAAAGGACGTGTAATTACGGGACTTTCTATGGGAGGTCACGGAGCATTGTATCTTTCGACAAGACATCCAGAACTATTTTGTGCAGCAGGAAGTATGAGCGGCGCTGTTGATATGGGAAGCATGATTAATCCGGAATCTAAGGAAAGAGTTACTAAATTAATGGAACCTGTTTTTGGGATTGAAGGAGCGCCACAGGAAGTATATGCCTCCAGTGCAGTTTTGAATATGGTGGATAAAATAAAAAGTAACAAACTGGAATTGATTATAGATTGCGGTGTAGATGATTTTTTGATTGAATCCAATAGAGAATTACACCGAAGGCTTGTTTATAATAAAGTTGCTCACGATTATACGGAACGGCCAGGAGCGCATACGTGGGAATATTGGGAAAATGCGTTACCTTCTCATGTGTTGTTTTTTAGCAAAATTTTAAACAATAATGGCGTGGCTGTTGTGGAGAAATAATAACCGAATAGTAATAAAATTTTAAAAAAGCCTTTCATCTGAGAGGCTTTTTTAGTTTCTTTTAAGCCCAGGATTATTAGGTATAATTTAAGTTTTTTTTCCATAATTGAAAAGCACTTTTTTTTGAAAATAAAGTTTGGCACAATTCATGAATAGAGTTTTTTAATATAAATTATAAAACGATAACGAATGAAAAAAATTACCTTATTTTTAGTTTTCATCGGGATGATGACTCTACAAAGTTGTGAAGTGACAGAACTATATGATACCGTTGATAACGGTCCTCGAACTGAAGTGTATGAAGTTACAACTTCGTTCAACTCCAATAATAATTATAGCAGCTTGGTTGTATTTGATCCGCCAATTTATTCTTCGGATTCTGTTTTAGTATACCATTTGTATGATACGGTAAATGGAGCAGATATTTGGAAATTAATGCCTCAAACGTATTATCTGAATAATGGTGGTGAATTAGATTTTAATTTTGATTATTCCAGGTTTGATGTTAAAATTTTTCTTGCGGCTAATTTCAATCTGAATACTTTAGATTCCAGTTGGACACAAAATCAAACTTTTAGAATAGTAATTGTACCAGCAAATTTTGCCTCTACAATAAACAAAAATAATATGGATGCAGTTATGTCCTCATTGAAGGTTAGTAAAAGTGAAATTCAAAAAATAAATTTATAATTTCAGAGAAGTCAAAAAAAAAGGAAATCGAAAGATTTCCTTTTTTTATAGACCTTAAAATTAGGAGACAAACTCTTTGCTGTTTTTTCTAAGTGAAACTACAATTCCCACTATAAGAGCCACCGCTATAAAAGCCAGTGACATCCATTCCGGAATTTCATAATTGTATTTTTTTAGTATGTCATGGGTTAACATTTTCACACCAACAAAACTTAAAATAGCAATTAGACTGTATTCCAGATAACTAAATTTAGCTAACATATTAGCCAGAAAGAAATACATGGATCGCAATCCTAGAATGGCAAAAATATTAGAACTGAAAACTAAAAAGGGGTCATTAGTAATGGCTAAAATAGCAGGAACACTATCAATGGCAAAAACCACATCCATGACTTCAATAACCACAAGAGCTACAAATAGAGGGGTTGCGGCAGTAATGTGTCTTCTTTTGACAAAGAAATGCTCCTCATCCATATGATTAGATATGGGCATTATTTTTTTTAGGCTTTTATAGACGAATGATTTTTTAGGTTCAAATTTTTCATTTTCATTTCCAAACAACATTTTCATGGCAGTATAGATCAGGAAAGCACCAAAAATATACGTCATCCAAGAAAATTTATTGATTAGCATAACGCCAAAAAAGATCATTAGGCCTCTAAAGAATATTGCCCCTAATATTCCCCAAAATAAAACACGATGCTGGTATTGTGGCGGAATTTTAAAAGCAGAAAAGATTATGGCTATGACAAAGATGTTGTCAATGCTTAATGATAATTCAATTAAATATCCGGTAATGAACTTTATGGATGCTGTTGTGGGAGTTAATTGATCCGGATTTGCGATATAATTATTGTTGTAGAGCCAATAAATAACGCCGGAAAACAGGAATGATAAAGTAACCCATATTGCAGTCCACTTACCCGCTTCTTTTGAACTTATAATATGTGGCGTTTTGTTGAAAACACCTAAATCAAGAGCCAAGAAAATCATTACGGCTACTAAGAAAGAAATCCAGACAATCATATATCATATATTTAAAAAGTTGCACAAAGATACTTTTAGATTGTTTAACTTCAATAAATATTTAATCGAAAGTTTGGTGTTGTTTGTGATTGTCTATGTTTATTTTATTTTATGAAAATATCAGTAAAAATAAATAGGGGTGTTTAAATTGCTAAGTTGTTATTATAATTAATATTTTTTGTTAATTTGATAAATTTGACGTGGTTACCCATAAAAAACAGAGGTAATATTTTATAAAAGTAATTATTAAATTATATTTGCATCAAAATAATAGGGGGTTTAATTAATTAAAACAAAATTGTATGTCATCATTACGTTTTCAAGCTTTGAAAGAAGCATCAAACAGAGTTCCAGTAAAATTTGAAGAGACTGATAGAAAATCAACTATTTTTGGTTCAAATGTCTTTAATGACAAAGCAATGAAACAGTTTTTAACTTCAGATGCTTTTAAAGGAGTGCGCGATGCAGTTCAACATGGAACTAAAATAGACAGAAAATTAGCGGATTATATCGCAATGGGAATGAAAGAGTGGGCCTTGGCTAAAGGGGTGACTCATTATACACACTGGTTTCAGCCACTTACAGGAACAACCGCTGAAAAACATGATGCTTTCTTTGAAACTTCGTATGATGGCAGTGATCCAGTAGAGAAATTTGGTGGCGCTCAATTAGTACAACAAGAACCGGATGCATCTAGTTTTCCAAATGGTGGAATCAGAAATACATTTGAAGCTAGAGGGTATACAGCTTGGGATCCAACATCTCCAGCATTTATTTTTGGAACTACTTTGTGTATTCCAACGGTTTTTATTTCCTATACGGGGGAAGCTTTAGACTATAAAACACCTTTGTTGAGAGCTTTGACCGCTATGGATGACGCTGCTACCGAAGTATGTAAATATTTTGATAAAAATGTAAAAAAGGTAACTGCAACTTTAGGTTGGGAACAAGAATATTTCTTAATTGATAGATCTTTAGCAAATTCGCGTCCTGATCTTATGATGACCGGTAGGACTTTGTTAGGACATACATCGGCTAAGGGGCAACAATTAGATGACCATTATTTTGGGTCTATACCTACTCGTGCCTTAATGTATATGAGAGACTTGGAACAAGAATGCATGTTGTTAGGAATTCCTGTGAAAACACGTCATAATGAAGTAGCACCAAATCAATTTGAATTGGCTCCTATTTTTGAAGAAACAAATCTTGCTGTTGATCATAACTGCTTGTTGATGGATGTGATGCAAAAAGTAGGAGAACGCCATGATTTGAAAGTGTTGTTTCATGAAAAACCTTTCAAAGGAGTGAACGGTTCCGGAAAGCATAATAACTGGTCCTTGGCAACAGATACAGGAGTGAATTTATTGAGCCCTAGTAAAACTCCAATGAGTAATTTACAGTTTCTGACTTTCTTTATCAATACAATAAAAGCAGTAAATGATTACGAGTCTTTATTAAGAGGTGCAATTGCTACTGCAAGTAATGATCATAGACTAGGGGCAAATGAAGCACCACCAGCAATTATATCCGTATTTATTGGGGCGCAGTTGACTAAAGTTCTAGCAGAATTAGAAGGTGTAACTGCAGGGAAACTATCTCCAGAAGAAAAAACAGACTTAAAACTAAATGTAGTAGGGAAAATTCCAGATGTTCTTTTGGACAATACAGATAGAAATAGAACATCACCATTCGCTTTTACAGGAAATAAGTTTGAGTTCAGAGCAGTAGGATCATCAGCTAACTGTTCTAATTCAATGACGACTTTGAATACTATTGTAGCAAAACAATTAAAAGATTTCAAAATTGAAGTAGATGCGCTGATAGAATCTAAAGACATGAAAAAAGATGATGCTATTTTCAATGTTTTGAGAGAGTACATCAAAGTTTCTAAGAAAATCCTTTTTGAAGGAGACGGATATAGTGAAGCATGGGAAATTGAAGCAGGTAAAAGAGGGTTAAGTAACTTTAAAACAACTCCTGAAGCACTAAAAGCAAGAGCTTCTAAGCAAGCTTTAGATTTGTTTTCTGAAATGGGTATCATGAATCATATTGAAGTGGAGGCACGTTATGAAATAGAATTAGAGGAGTATACTAAGAAAATTCAAATTGAAGGTAGAGTTTTAGGTGATCTTTCTCAAAACCATGTTATTCCAACAGCCATTCGCTACCAAAACACTTTGATTGAAAATGTGAAGGGACTAAAAGAGATTTTTGGTGCTGATTTTGAAAAAATTGCAAAAGAACAAATCATTTTAATCAAAGAAATTTCCGGACATATTGAGGGGATCAATTCTAAAGTTCATGAAATGACCGAAGCTAGAAAGAAAGCCAATGCAATTACTGATGCACATGAAATGGCTCTAGCTTATTGTGATAAAGTAAAACCATTTTTTGAAGAAATTAGAAGCCATTGTGATAAACTGGAGCTGTTAGTGGATGATGAGATTTGGACACTAACAAAATACAGAGAATTGTTATTTACGAAGTAATCTACTTATTAACACATCGAGTGTCATTATAAGTCAAATAATATCTGGATTTACCGGTGCTCTAGGGTAGTATTATTTTTTGACGCATGCATGCTTGATTGGGAGTAATTTATTGCGCCATTGAAATTTAATAAAAATGTCTATCTGTTTCAGGTAGACATTTTTTTGATGTTTTGCACCTTGAAAGGCTAAATTGAAGGGTGTAAACAAATATTCTTAGTATGACAATTTTAGCAAGAAACACTTCTGATGACTCGATAGGCAAAACCCAAAAAAATAATTACCTTTGCCGCACAACTACCTGCATAAAAGCAGACTTCACAACTAGACTACATGAGTTCAGATACTTCAAAAAGATATGCGCTTCGCGGTGTTTCGGCATCCAAAGAAGATGTTCATAATGCGATAAAAAATATTGATAAAGGATTATATCCACAAGCTTTCTGTAAAATTGTCCCTGATTATTTAACTCAAGACGAAGAATATTGTCTGATCATGCATGCTGACGGAGCGGGAACTAAATCCTCTTTGGCCTACATGTATTGGAAAGAAACAGGCGATATTTCTGTTTGGAAAGGCATTGCCCAAGATGCTTTAATCATGAATATTGACGATTTATTGTGCGTGGGTGCAACGGATAATATTCTGCTTTCATCAACCATTGGAAGAAATAAAAATTTGATTACCGCTGAAGTAATTTCAGCAATTATTAACGGAACCGAAGAACTGATTAAAGAACTGGAATCTTTTGGGGTGACCATTCATTCAACAGGTGGAGAAACTGCTGATGTAGGCGATATTGTTCGAACTATAATTGTAGATTCAACAGTAACTGCTCGTATGAAACGCAGCAAAGTAATTGATAATGCTAATATTAAAGCCGGTGATGTAATTGTAGGATTGGCTTCTTTTGGCCAGGCTACCTACGAGAAAAACTATAATGGCGGAATGGGAAGCAACGGGTTAACATCGGCGCGTCATGATGTTTTCGGGAAATATTTGGCAACCAAATATCCGGAGAGTT
This sequence comes from Flavobacterium sp. LB2P53, assembly GCF_003970305.1. NCBI lineage: Bacteria > Pseudomonadati > Bacteroidota > Flavobacteriia > Flavobacteriales > Flavobacteriaceae > Flavobacterium > Flavobacterium sp. LB2P53. The sequence goes on along the minus strand of NZ_RYDG01000012.1, from coordinate 32,639 downwards.
TCGATGCTTTAGTTCCTGAAGAATTAATCTATTCTGGACAAGTAAAATTGACAGACGCCGTTGAAAATTCACCAATCGATGCCGGACAATTAGTGCTTTCGCCAACCAGAACGTATGCACCAATCATTAAGAAAATTTTAGACCAATATTCTTCCAATCAAATTCACGGAATGGTGCATTGCAGTGGAGGAGCCCAAACTAAAATTTTACACTTTGTAGAAAACCTACACATTATAAAAGACAATTTATTTCCAGTTCCGCCATTATTTCAGTTAATTCAAGAACAATCTAAAACGGATTGGAAAGAAATGTACCAAGTTTTCAATTGCGGTCACCGTATGGAAATTTATGTTCCGGAAGCTGTTGCACAAGACATTATTGCGATTTCAAAATCATTTAATGTTGATGCGCAAATCGTAGGTAGAGTAGAAGCTGCTACTTCAAAAAAACTGACTATTACCAGTGAATACGGAACTTTTGAATATTAAAAAGCTTCAATTGAAGTTCATTTTTCAATCTTTCAATTCTTTAATCTTTTAATTTTTTATCTATGTACGAATTGGTTTTTTGGAAATATCTGGAGGGGATTTATCTCAACCATCACGAAGTTTATGAAGCTGTTTCAGAAGAACAAGCTGAAATTGAAGGTCTTGAAGAACTTCCGGTACAAGTCATTTTGAACAGAATTGCTTCTGTATTCTCCAAATGGGAAAAAGTAGACGAGAACAGTTGGAAAAATAACTATGGTGCAGGTGCTTTTCATATCAGGATGACGCCCCAAAGTGTAAAAATTGATTGTTATGGCACTGAAGGAAAAACAATGGATACTTTAGTGAATATAATGGATGAATTCAAATGTTCGCTGTATGATCCCCAAGTTCCGGAGCGATATGATGAAATGAGTGAATAAAATTTTCACGTCTATCGCGGCTATGAGAATCAGTGATGTAAGTAAGTCGAAAGTTTAAAAGTCGTAAAGTCAAAAGAATTAACTTTAAGTAAAACAGCTTTAAATCATATTGTTACATAATTTTATCCTGATTTTAAAATACGACATTATACCATGGTTATTACTTATAACCCAAATTAGTTTTAAATCAGCTTATTTACCGCTGGTGTATTCAGAAGAATTGGCGTTCCATAACCAATTTTCTTCAGCTTTTTTAACTGCGTTTCAGCATCACCTACCACTAAATAGATCATTTTATCAGCATTCAAATACTTTTCTGAAAGCTTTTTTATGGAGCCAATAGTAATTTTGTTTGGTATTAATAGCCAAATCTTTGACCCATCCCTCCACAGTGGTTTACTTGTAATGGTTGTCTGTTTCTGTAAAAAAAAATCAGAAAATTCTATTTTAGTTAATATGGATCATTACTTAGTTTTTTCCTTCAAGGTTAAATAGAGGAATGGTATAGGATCAGAATTAAATTTGGCTGACAAAATCTAAAAAAACTTTTTTGTGAAGTTCTAAATCCATGGTAGGAGAAAGTGCTACACGTACGATGTAATCTTTGTCACCCTCTTTAGTCGTCCCTTGAGTTGATGTTGCCGGAATTGTCCAGTAACATCCTTTTAACTGCCCATAACTCACACAAAACTTGCTTTCATTAGGTATTTCTCTAATCATTAAATTTATTAACCTAAGATTTAACTCTCTTTTATGAGCTTCTTTTTCTTCCGTTGTGTTCCCTTTACTGGGAAGGTCTAATGAAAACACAGAGGGGGTAAATCCTTGGTCTGCCAATGCTGACGAAACAAAATTAATTTTCGCCGCTGGTAAAGTTTTTTTTATGAAGTTTACAAATTCATGTGTATTATGATATGCATCCTTTATTCTTTGATTCATAGAAGGCAATTGTTTTGCCAAAATCTCCATTTGAAGATTGGTAGCCTCATTATCGCAAAGTTTTAGATGAAATTCTATTTTTTTCATCAACCCTTCCGTTTTTTTATTTCCCACACAATAGCCCGCAGTACATTGCCCGCCACTTGGAAATTTAGATCCGCTTACATATGAAATGGTCCTAATTGGTGATAATATATCCTCTTCACCTAAAAAGTGTACATTTGGACAAAAGGTTTGATCTAAAACAAAAATAGGATCTGTAGCAATTTTACCAGTTGCAGTTTTTCGCTGTTTACTCAAAGTAGCGCTTAATTTGAAAAGATCCGGAACTTCAACTCTGGGATTTGTTGGAATTTCAGCAATTATGATTGGAATAGCATCCTCGTCAGCAATTTTATCTAAAAGAAGCGCAATACTTTCAACCATATCTTTACCACCGTCAACCAGTAAATCCAGTATTTGAACAGAGTCAATGCAAGCAGCAACCCGTCTGGCTTGGTCGTTTGTACCACCGTAACAATTGGGGGGAACAATAATTTTGATCGCCTTTCCTTTATGGTTTTCCTTCGCATCATGAATTAATCCCATGACAACCGCATATTGAATTGATAGTCCACTGGAAGCAATTAGTGCTTTTGTCTTGCTTCCGGTAATGGTCGCAATCGAATCTAAAACCATTGCTTTGTTTGTCTCGATAGTATTCTCTTTTGGTTCTAAAGAAGATTGTGCTGTCAGAATTTTCAACATAGCAAGACAATTGGCTGGCGTCATTGCAATGGTCTCTCTTCTTCTGACATGCTGAATTTCGGGGATATAACTTTCGTTTTGGTCTCCATTTACAACTAAAATACTTCCAAAGTCAGAATGAACATTGATAAAAAAGTCAATGTTTTTGGTAAAATCAAAAGTGCTAATTTCATCTTGCTGCGTAATGAAAATGGTACTCCCGTCAAACTTGGAAATGGCTGTTTCTTTTTCAATCTTCTTTAAATCAAATGTATAGCCATAAATGTGCTGAAGTACTTCAACATCAAAAAATTCTGGTAATTCACCAGTGTAAATAATTTGAGTGTTTTTGCCAGCTAATAAATTTTTCCTTAGTACTGCCAAAATCGGAGTCGTCTTTGAGGAAAAACTAATTACATTTTCTGGTTTTAAATGATGTAAGTGGGCAATCACCCATTCTAATATACAAGATAATGGATGCCCTAATCGAATATAGTCATAAGCAGTGGGTAACTCTCCTAATGCCTTTGATTCAGAATTATTGCTATTAAATAAAATTTCAAACTGTTCTAAGAATTGAGTTTTCGCCAATTTTTCGTCATAAATATCTAGTCTGTGAGTTGTTAGATTCAACCAGCCAGTTGGCTTATTTTCTAACACGTCTTTAATATAACGTACTATTTTATTGTCTTTCATAATTTCCACCTTTAGATAAGATGGTAATATACAGTAATTAGATTTATTTAAAAGTGTTACAAGAGGTTTTATTATTACAGATCTGTTGTCAGTGTTGTGAAAGTGTCAGGAATAAATCCTCTAGGAGTGCTCTTTTTGGTTAGTCAGTAAATAAATATATGGCATAGAAACTTCAATCAGAATTCTTTAACAAAAATTATTTCGTCGGTCTTAAAAAAGATATTATTAAAAAAAAATAGTTTACCCGTAATTAAAAAATCCCTAAACGAATGCTCGGAGTGCTTACTCGCACCGGAGTGTTTATTATAGTACGATTTGGTCTTCTCTGATAGTTGTGTCTGTTGTCGTATTGGTAATAATAAAACTGGGCATTGCTATAAAAATAATCGCTATGGTGATCGTGATTGCAATGTTGGTGATGTTCTGCATATGCCTCTTTTTTTCCTTGAATGTAGGCGCGATAAGCTTTTTTGTTGTTTTTCTTTAATTGTTTTTCGTATTTTTTTTGTTCTTTCCAAAAAGCTTTGTCTTCGCTGTTGTTTTGAGCAGTAAACTCCTGCTCATATTTTGCATCCTCTGCAGCGCGTTGTTGGTAATAAGTTACCGTAGCTTGTTTTGTGTTTTTTTTTGGTTCATCGGTACTATTGGCTTCTTGCGCATTTATATTTATGGCAAAACCAATAGTGATGAAAATGAGTAAGGCTTTAAATGTGTTCATAATTTTTATTTTAGTGATTATTGAGTGCTTCTTTATTGATAGCATTCTCAAGTAAGACAACTCTAAAGCAATTTACCCTACCAAGGGTTCATAATGTTTGTGACCCAACATACGTTGTATTTCTAATGCCGAAAAACTCTTTTGTGACAGCATCACGAGTTCAATACAGAGCATCCAATATTGGAAAAGGCAAATTAGTATTCTCCATAACGGTGCCTGAACGAAGACTGACACGACTACCGCATTTTTTGCATTGAAATTTTAAATCTGCCTTACGAAAGTAATGTTCGGTGTGTTGACACTTTTTACATACAATTACCATTTCAAGTAGTTTAGCTTTGAATCCCTTATTACGTGTGACTTAATCAGGGTATTTCTCTAAAAATTCAGGTAGGTTCATAGCTCGTATTTAATAGGTTGATGACTCAAAAACAAGCTATTTTTAGCATTGGTACAAGTGACGGATAGTCATATTAAATTAATACCATTCAGCAGGGCTAATACAAATTAGGTTCTCTACAAACCAAATTCAGGGTTACAAGAACTAAATAAGCGACCTGAGCAATCGGTGCTTATTTTGAAAACGAACATTGTAGCTTGTATAATTACTAAGCTGGTTTTGTATAAACAATAAAAAACAGTAGTTTAGCTAATAATTTTTTATTTATAAAATCCGTAATCTGCAAACCTAATAAATATGTCACAAGAAACTACTTCTGGAAGCCTAAAAAAAGGAAAAGTTGTGAATGTCATTCCGTTAAAAACAGCCCAAAGATGGGCAAAACGATGGTCTAAACGAGAAGGGGATTATAACAAACACCATCATTTAAATGCTTTTTTGATCCCTAAAATTGATTTAGTAGAAGTCCTCAAAGAAGGGGTCGATGCAGTGAGAGCATACATAGGAGTTGATGATGATGGAGTAGAAAAATTAATGATTGTGGGAACAAAATATGATCCCCTAACTCAAATTTATGTTGATATGATCACTCAAGACAATGGTGACGCTGGTGCAACGGAAGATGATATTTATGATTTTACGTCTCCTTGTCCATCTACTTGTGATCCTGAAACTCTAATGCTACAATAGATGTTAAATGTATTTATATATGTAGGTCTCTTGGTTTTATTTTTGAATTTTGTTTTATTTATCCGGTGCTTTTCTCTTCAGGATAAAGTCTTTAAGATTTTTACAGGATATTTAGGGTTGGTTTTAGTTATCCAAATAATTTCGAATGTCTTGGCAAGAGTTAATATTAATAACCTTTATTTGTCTCATTTTTATTTTGTGGGTCAGTTTATAATACTCAGTTTTTTTTACAAAGTTTTATTAAAAGAGACGTATCAAAAAAAGATTGTTACAGTGGGTTTGTATGCTGGTTTAGCAGTCATTGGAATTCAATACGTACTAGATCCGAGTTTGTTTTTTAAATTCAATTTATTCGAAATATTCATTACCTCTTTTTTAATAGTTAGCTACGCAACCCTACATCTTTACAACATATTAAATGAGAAAAAAGAGTATTATTATATCAATATGGGTATTTTACTCTATTTATTTGGAAGCACCATTTTATTTATAGTAGGAAATTTGACAAATATATTGAGACTGGAATACACAAAAATACCTTGGGTATTGAACTCAGGACTCTATATAGTCTACCAATTATTCATTTTACTAGAGTGGAAAAAAAGTTTTTCCAAAAAGTAATTAAATAAATATTTATGAAGGCAGAATTAATAAATGAAAGTGATATAATCGAAATAATTATTTATTCCTGTGTTGCTTTTCTTTTGATGGGATTCGTCTTAATCTTGTTTTTCTATTTTTCGAGAAAAAAAATTATCCAGAAAGAATTAGAAAAAAAAGATCTGGAAATCCAGTATCAAAAAGAGTTATTGAGTGCCGTAATTATTACGCAAGAAGAAGAGCGCAAGCGTATTGCCCAAGATTTACATGACGACATCAGTTCTCAGCTTAATATTGTGTCTTTGAACAGTCATTTGTTAAATACTCCAAATTTGACCAAAGATGAGGTAGGAACAATTACCGAGAATATCATCAATCTGACTGCCAAAGCGCTGGATAGTTCCAGGAAAATCGCACACGGTTTGTTACCTCCGGTTTTAGATAAATTTGGACTAGATGCAGGAGTGGGAGAATTATGCATGGAATGCAATAGTTCTCAAGTTGTCACGGTAAATTATGAAAATACAACCTTCTTTGATATTAAAGATAATATGAAGCATTTACACGTATTTAGAATCTTGCAAGAGTTGATCAATAATTCCATTCGGCACGGTAAGGCAACTGTCATATCTATTCTTTTTGAGGACAATTACGGACTCAAAAAATGCTCTTATTCTGATAATGGAATTGGTTTTGATATGAAAAATAAAGACAAGCAAAAAGGTCTTGGGATGAAAAATATTAATAGTAGAGTCGCTTTTTTAAACAGCACTATTGTCATTAATTCAGCTGTAAATAAAGGGATTACGGTCACTTTTAATTTTTAAATAATGAATGATGTTATTCAAATAATTTTAGTAGATGATGAAATTCTTTTTAGAAAAGGAATCTCTTTTTTGCTGGAACGGGAAACAAATATTGAGATTGTTTTTGAAGCCTCCAATGGGGATGAATTGATTTCCTACCTTCGCAGTACTAAAAATCATCCCGATATTATTATCATGGATCTGAAAATGCCAATTTTAAATGGAGTCGAAGCCACTAAGATCATCCATAAAGAATTCCCTGAAATAAAAATTATAGCGCTAACCAGCTATGATTCTAAATCTTTTGTGGCGAATATGATTGATGTTGGTGCTGTTTCCTATGTGATAAAAAATGCGACACCACAAGAATTGCTTACAACCGTAAATGAAGTGGCTTTAAAAGGATTTTACTATACGGAATATGTCATGAAAATTATTCAAACCAATATTTTGAACACTAGAAAAACGAAAAGTAACTTTGATAGTGGATTTTTGAGTGTACGTGAATTGGAAGTACTCAAACTTATTTGCTATCAAAAAAGCACCTTAGAAATTGCAGAGCAACTTTTTATAAGTCCAAGAACGGTGGAAGGACATCGAAATAACTTGTTGCTTAAAACAGAATCCAGGAATATTGCAGGATTGGTTGTGTATGCGGTTCAAAATGAAATTATGCCGTTTGAAGATTAATCAGAACCCATTTGTACTAAAAGCAATGCTGGATGCACTTTTTTTTGCAAAAAAAGAGAAGATTTTTTTAAAATTTTAAACAACTTAAATTCAGGTTTTAAGATAAGGGATTCCTTTAACAAATGCCAATGGACTAAGAAATATGGTGCTTTTTTTCGATTCTGTTATACGGCTTGAACTTTAACGAATATCCTTTGAAATCTTTTTTAAAAATAGTTTTCAGCATTTTTTTTATGGATTGTATTCCGCCAAAATCCCGTAAATAGGTAAACAGAAATTGCGATACGATCATTTTTTTTGATTCATGGTCAAATTCAGTTTCAAATTTGATAAAATCAGTGGTGACAGTAGCAAGCTGTGATTCAATTTCATCACAATTAAAATAATCAAACGGATCAGGATTTAAATTTGTAGTTCTTAACGCAAAGTGAATTCGGTAGTCTAGTTTACTGACGGCTAAGGTTTTTATAAAACCAGAATAAAATGGATTGGTTACATATCCTAATCCTATTTTGAATTTATTTTTTCTTAAAATACCATGTTCAATATCATTTAACGAGAATATGGAACGTGCAATCTTTATCCTTTTAAGACGATACATAGTGTCGTCTTGTTTTGTTTCGTTTAGAATAATGAGATAAAAAGCATTATAGATATTAATCCAAAAAGTTTTTTTTAAAGCATCAGTGTCCAGACTCTTTTCGATTTTTGTATGTCTGATATAATAAAGTTGTCTTCTGAGGGAAGTCGTATCTTTTCCTAATTTTGCAGTTGATAGGATTTCTTCTGATAACGCGGCATAATAATTTTTTGAAACAATTGGTTGTGGTGTTTTTTGGTCTCGATTTAGCATTACAGAAGAAAATAATTAAAACATAAAGTGTAAAAAACAACAATAAGTCCTACTAACAAAGAAAATCCAATTTTTTTAAAAATAGTTTTAAAATTAAAATGGTTATTGTTTTCCTTTGAATTTAGTACTAAATTTTTCATTTAATGTAGATTAGGTTATAGTTACAAATTTATAGATACTAATTCGTCTGGCTTTAGGTGTTTTTACGTGGTTTTATTTAAATTAGATTGGTGCATTCATTTTAAAGTTAAATTATTCTCATTTGAACGGCTTCCTTTCTATCTTTGAAATATAAAAAGGCAATACAATGATGTACAAGCGATTTATATATATTCTGATTTTTCTACTATCAATTTCCGCAAAAGCTTCTTTTATTTTGTTGCCAATGGATGAAACCACGCAACAAAATCACTTGAAGGCGTATGGAATTACGTTTTGGTGTTTGGAAAAAAATCACAAAGTCAGCTGGCTACTCAACTACCGTGGCGGTTCTTTTTTAGTGCCTGATGCGCAGGAAATACGCAAAGAGTGCCGGATTAGAGGAGTGAGTTTTGAAATAATCTCTGATGAGGAAGAAGTGATACTCTTAAATGAAATCTCCAGTCCGTCCCAGAATATGGAATCCGTTATTTTAGAGAAAGCACCAAAGATTGCAGTGTATACACCAAAAGGGAAACAACCGTGGGATGATGCAGTGACGCTGGTCTTGACCTATGCTGAAATTCCTTTTACAGCTATATATGATCAGGAAGTGTTGGGAGACCAATTGTTGCTTTATGACTGGTTGCACTTGCATCACGAAGATTTTACTGGGCAATACGGTAAGTTTTACGGAGCCTATAAAAATGTACCTTGGTATATTGAACAAAAGAAAGAAGCTGAAATACTGGCGACAAAATTAGGGTTTTCAAAAGTATCTGACGAAAAGGGAGCTGTGGCTAAAAAGATTAGGGACTTTGTAATAGGAGGTGGGTTTATGTTTGCAATGTGCTCCGCAACAGATAGTTTTGATATTGCTCTTGCAGCGGATGGAGTAGATATTTGCGAAGCTATGTTTGATGGGGATGTGAGTGAAGGCAATTACCAATCGAAGATGAATTATAGTAATTCTTTTGCTTTCAAAGATTTTATCTTAGAGCGAAGACCTGAACAATATGAGTTCTCTGATATTGATATGACCTCTAAACGAAGAATTCCTATGGAAAAAGATTATTTTACCTTAATGGAATTTTCGGCAAAATGGGATCCTATTCCCACTATGTTGTGTCAAAATCACACACAACTTGTCAAAGGATTTATTGGACAAACAACATCATTTGATGCGGTACTTGTAAAATCGAATGTTTTAGTCATGGGGACAGGTGAACTTAATGGCGAAGCCCGTTATATTCATGGGCAGAAGGGGAAAGGGATGTTCACTTTTTATGGGGGTCATGATCCGGAGGATTTTCAGCATCAGGTAGGCGATCCCCCTACAGTTTTGGACTTGCATGCAAATTCACCCGGATACCGTTTGATTTTGAACAATGTGTTGTTCCCTGCAGCTAAAAAGAAAAAATTAAAGACATAAGTAAGTCGAAAGTTTAAAAGTCGTAAAGTCAAAAGAATTAACTTTAAGTAAAACAGCTTTAAATAAGATTGTTATGTAATTTTATCTTGATTTTAAAATTAGACATTATACCATGGTTATTACTTAGTATGAAAAATACAATCAGTACCAATTGGTTTTTTTAGCCCTGATGGCAGTGGTATACCACGCTTTTTAGCGTGGATAAAACGAACAGCAGGAATTGCTCCAAATAATTTAAAATCAAAAAAAAAGCCACCTGTTACGGTAGCTTTTGTGATGTAAAAGATAAATGATTAAACGCTTCCATCTTCATTTTCCTTGTCTAAATATTCCTAAACAATATCAATTGCATTAGTCACAACATCACTTAATGCGGTGTGGATATCAATTCAAAGAAAATTCAAACCAAATAGGAACGTGATCGGATATTTTTCGAGCTTCTTTTAGTGTGCTAAAATTTTTATAAAAAGGAATAATACCGGAATTTAGAAGTGTAGTTTTAGAAGTTTTGTAATACATATTATCAAATTCAGAAGCGAGACAAATCTCTTTTTTGCATTCTTGTTTCAATGAGGTTTTTTGGTTTACTAAAATAGATTGAAATCCCATTTTTTTCAACGAATTGAAAACCGAATGTGATTGCGGACAGTTGAAGTCTCCTGCAAAAATTAAATTCAAGATGGGATATTCATCAGGTAAAAATTTGAAATATTTAATCTCGGTTTCGGGTTGCATTTTTTTAGTAATAGCATGAAAATTCACCAGCGTGAATTGTTTGTTTTCATATTGAAAAGTGCAAAAATAGGGCTCTCTCTCAATCTCTAGATGGTATTTTTTTTCGAGCCAAGCTTTTCCTATTTTCTTTACTTTGCTCGTTTTCCAAATGAAGGCATATCTTTCGGTTTTATAGGCACTGCTGCTGGTGGGGTCACTGATCACATACTCCCATTTAGCTCCTTTTCGGTTGAGTTCATCTGTTAATCGTGCTACTGCCTGTGCGCCTCCATATCCGGCAACCACTTCCTGAATGGCAATTATGTCGTAATCTTTCAGCGTTTTTGCAATATAAGTAATGGTTTCTTCGGATTTCGATTTTCCAAAATTGGCTATGTTCCAGGAAAGGATTTTGGTTTGAGCGAAAGCAAAAGTGGCTAGGAAGAGGAACAGTAAGGAAAATAGGGGTTTCATTTAATTAGGAGAATATTAGTATCACTTTTTACGGATAGAATTAGAGTAGCTCAAACGTATGATAATTAAATGGAATTTGAGGAATTTTTCGAGTCTTATGAATTGTTTAATATTGTTTTCTGATGTATTTTATTTTGGTTATATCGACAAAGGAGAAATTTCATTACTTAGACTTGTTATAGGATTCTCCTTTTTTGAAATAATAATAATTGTATGTACTAGAGGCAGTATGGTACAAATAACGGGTAGTCTTGAAAGATAATTACAATTTTAATATTTGATTTTTTTTGAGATTCATATAATTTTTTTTAAAGTTTGGTATAAACAATCAAATGACCATAGTTAGGAACTAAAGCTAATTCTTTTTGTTATTTATTTTATAGTTGTAAATCCCTTTTTGGACTTCATTGATACTGTTGATAGTCTCCAGTTTTAATTTTGCCAATATTTTTTCTTCTATAATTTCACCATTTTTCAAACGGATTTTTATGCTATAGCTTTTGTGTTCATTCATTTTTAAAAAAATAAATACAATCAGAAAAAAAGTAATCAGTAAGATTAGGTCTATTTGCAGGTATAAATAGGAAAGAAAACCCAAGGATAGTAATGCCCAAATAATTATAAATGTATAAACCGGCCTCATTTTATTTACTTTAACGTGAGTCTTGTCTAACTCAGAAAATAATATTTTTTGTGTTTTATAAGTCAATATTATTCCGTTTTCAGTTACCGTTATTTTTCTGAAATTGTTATTAAAAATCATTTGTTTAATTATAATTAAATATTCTTGTCAACTTTTAGAATTTATGGTGCAACAGGTACTTTAATGACTTAGGTTTAAAGGTCATATTACAGGATTTATTTCGTATTGTAAATACTTTTACAAAGCAAATCACTTCCCTTCATAAGCCCCAACAGTTTCCAATAATTCCTTTTCAAATTGATAAATGTCATCAATTGACTGAATGTGATGTTTTATTTCGATTTTGTTTTCATTGAAAAGGCCAAGATATTTTTTAGTTCCGTTGAGATGCAACCTGCATAAAGGTTTGCGGTTGTTGTCATCAAGTAAAATCCCAAAGTAGGATTGAGTATCCCGAGGAACGATTCTGTTTACAGGAATTTTACGCCTTAGAATAGCCACGACAATTCGGTAGGCTTCCAGTTCTTCATCACTCGTAATCACTTTGCTCGCTTCTTCAACGGGTTCCATTTTTTCTTCTTGTTGTTTTATTGTTTCTTTATTTAGTGCGGCATTCAAGCGGTCATTAATTTTTTCGTTGATAAATTGATTAAATGCTTTTTGAACTAACATTTTGAATTCTTCCATCACTTTTTCCGTAAGTCTTCCAGCATATACTTTATTAGCAAAGAGTTTTATAAAATCATTCGAGGGATTTTCCAGTTCGTCATTAATCTCTTTTTTGATTTCTTTGGTATATTTTAAAGCACTCGCATTGTTTAGAATGTGATCTACATTAAAACTTGATTTATGGAATTTAGCAATTTCAATGATCGAATTTTCTTTGAGATTGATGATGTCAAACTCCAGAAAAGGCTTCTGGTCCATTTTGTTTTTCTCGTCTAAATCGGTATAAAATTGATATTGAATGCCATTAGTTAAGAGTGCAAAACGAGTTTTTGTGACATGAAAATAGCGAAATAGTTGTGAGCTGTGCACTGAAAGGTTTTCTTTCCAGCTTTTGCATTCAACAATTAGGATGGGTTCACCGCTCTGGAAAATAGCATAGTCTACCTTTTCTCCTTTTTTTAATCCAATATCGGCAGTGAATTCAGGGACTACCTCCAGCGGATTGAAGGCATCATAGCCAAGCATGTTGATAAATGGGAGTACAAATGCGTGTTTGGTTGATTCTTCGGTTTCGATTTTGTCTTTTAACTGAATGATTTTATCCGCTAGGGATTTTAGTTGAATGGTTAATTCCATAGTATTTTGTTGCTAATTGGTTTCAAAATTACTTCCGTAAAAGATAACTTCTTTACGGTTTTCCTCATTTGGATTGTTTTTTCCGAATTTTATACGCTATATCAATAATCCGCCGATACTCAGTACAACTATTTGTATTGAAAACAACAGGATGTATTTCATAATTATAATTTTTTCCATTGATTCTTTTTTTTACGTTCCGATGTATAAATAACTTTACCTTTTCGTTGTCTTGAAGAGCTTTTTAGCTTTTCTTGAGGTATAGCAATCCCAATTGGACTTTGTATTGGATTTGCAAGAGGTATTTGATTTTTTCTTTTTAACGAATCAGTTTGCGTATTTGTTTTTTTGTCTATAGCTGTATCCGTTTGTTTTGGTACTATTAACACATCGTCATCATATTTTCGATGTATTTGGTTGTGAAGTATTTGTCGGTGTTGAGGTTGTTTTTTTGGTTCTGATTTGCAAGATGTTAGGATGCAAAATGACAGTATAAAAAAGATGGGTTTTTTTATTTGGTTTTTGAACTCCCGATAGTTGTCCTTTGTCAAGATCCTTCCTTCGGAATATCGAGCGAATACTAAATTGGTTATTGTAAACTGGAGCATTTGTTTCATTTGATTTTTTATAAACCAAATCTAGCAACTTTTGAAATCTATTTTTTACGGGAAACCGTAAAGACATCATTTTTATTAAAATCAGGCTATGATTTGCCAATACAATGGTCAAAAAAAGAAGTGAATTTAAGCTAATATCGCATACTTAAGTAGCAAGAAAGATATATTGTCGCAATTATTAAAAAGAGTTTTTGCCACAGATTGTAAGGATTAAAAAGATTTTTAAAATTACATAACGAATTAATCTGTGCTAATCTGTGAAATCTGTGGCAAAGAAATTTAGTGCTTTATTAAAATACGACATTAAATTTTAGTCATCACTTATCTTTGGTACAACCGTAAAAAACATATCAATTCTACCGCTATGTTTTATGATTTAATCACCGTGTCAAAAATCTTTGGAGCGCTGTAAATGATCTTAGCAATTGATTGTTTTTGATGCTTTTAAATTGCAGTAATAACGTTATTGGAATATTTTTTTTAGTTTTTAATAGTCTGAAATGCGAATTAGACTAATCCTAAATCTTTAGTGATGGCTATAAGATGTACGTTATTGTTTGCTTTGAAATATATTTTAAGCCTATTGATGCGTTTTTCAAGACTACTGGTGCCACTAGGAATAATTCCGGAATTTTTAAATTCCGAAGCAATATCCTCCAGGGTTAATCCATTGGATAAAGATTTTAAAAGTAAAATATCATAGGCTTCAATTTCAAAAAGGGATTTGTTTCTTAAAGCATGGCGTACTTCCTCAGATGGATGAAGGTTCTTATTATTATAAATATTTTGTATCGTTTTCTTGAGTTCCGGAATACTGTCTCTTCCTTTTGATACATAGGCATTTATTCCTAAATTAGTATACAGTGATTTTATTCTAAAGGATTTGTCTTCTATCGAAAACACAATGGTTTTAAGTTCAGGCTGTTCTTTTTTTACGGCTTCAATGAGTTCCTCACCAGAGGATAATCGATCCTGACGGTGATCGGGTTTAAATGATAAATCACTAATCAACAAGTCATAGGGAACTTTGTCATGAAGGGCTCTTTTTATTTTTAGGAAAGCTTCATCACAGTATTTGGCATGGTGAATTTCTAAAATAGAAAGCTCTCTTAGTGCTTGAATTATTGCGATGCTTATAGTGTCTAAATCTTCGGCAACTAAAACTTTATGGAACATATGGACTAGATTATATTGGAAAAATAAAACGGACTCTAAACCCTTTGTTGGATTTACTGTCAAAATTAAGGGTTCCTTTTATGGCATGAATACGGTTTTCCACATTTTGAAGTCCATTTGTTGAAGTTAATTCTTCAAGCGTGGCTCCAATACCATTATCAGTGTAATCGACTTGTAATTTATTTTTATTTTTTTTGAAAGTTAATACAACTAAACTGCATTGGCTGTGCTTTTTCATGTTGACCAGTAACTCTTGTACCACTCGGTAAAGCGTTATTTTTTTAGTACTGTTTATAGCGTTCCACTGAATTGTATCCATTCCATTGGTTAATATATTGATTTCATTTGTTTGAAAACCGGACATCATTTCTTTTAAACTAGTTTCAAACAGTGCTCCTGCTTCAATAGTGCTGTTTTCTCTGGAAATGTTTCGTGTCCGGGAATAAATAGTGTCTAGGCTGGTTAGTAAAACTTCTTTATTTTGTGCGGAGGATAAATCTTGTGTTTCTGCAAATGCCATGGTTTGATACACATCGTTAGCTAGTTCATCATGTAGTTTTTTTGAAATTCGAATTTCAGTGGTATATGAAATTTTCACCTTTTCTCTTCGGTTTTTAGCCATAAGAAAATTTGCTGCGGAAATGCTTATTATTAAGGTGAATACGATAACAAAGGATAAAATTAGATTTCTATTTTTTTGCTTTTCTAATAAAAGTGCATTTTCTATTTTTTGTGTTTTTAGTTCTAAATTTTCATCTTTATCTTTTTTAGAATCATATTTTATTTTTGCAAATTGATTTTTTGCTTTTTGTCGGGCTTTATTGATGCTGTCATTGATGTGGAGGTGAAGAATGGAAAATTTTTTTGTTTCCTTCCCAACGCTATTTCGTATTAATAATGCGATTGCTTTCAATCGGTCATCAACATTGTTAATTTTTGTTGCTTTTTCGTAAGCTAATTGTGCATATTTATAAGATAATCCAGGATTGGATTTTTTATAGAACTCAGCAATATTAAGATAACTGGTTGTAATTCCAAAGTCATCTTTTATTTTTTTTCTAATGATTAAAGCGGTATTCAGATAGTAAAGACTTCTTGAATCACCCATTTTGAAATAGCAATAGCCCAAATTATCAAGAACCCTGGCATTATTTTCCTCATCGTTTGAAATGTTTGTATGGAGAGTTAATGGCAACAGAAGCTGCAGTGCGCTTTTGTAATCATTTTTGCCTATATACGCTACGGCAATATTATTTGTAAGGATTGTTTTTTGTGATTCATCCGGGATTTGATTGAGTGCTTTATTATAGTAGAGTATTGCATTGTCATAGTCATAAAGTCGCTCATAATTAATACCTAATATATTGTATACAGCACATTTGTAGTAGCGATTTGTTGTTTTTTGGAATAAGGAAATAGCCTCAGTAGCCGTGGTTTCACTACTCAAATAATCCCCTTGTATTTGCTGAATTACAGCCATTTTTAATAAGGAATAAATTATTTTTCCAGTATCCGTTCCTTCATTACAAGCTAATTTGGATTCGTTGTAGTAATAAAAAGCACTATCATAAACTTGGTTTTCAAAATGTTTTTCTGCACGTAAAAAATGCTGTTGGTAGTGCGGGTTGCTTTTGATTTGTGTTGCAATGTTACTTTCTTTTTTGCAAGATATAAATCCTGTAAATAAAAGGATGAGTGAAATTAAAAACGGGGAATTCAACTTTTTAAGTTTCATTCCCCGAAAATACATAAATTAATTTTAGATATGGATTTAATTCTATATTTGTATTGTTATTTTGGAGGAGGAATTTTAGTTTGTCCATTCGCACCTCCTCCTGTATCATCTGCGGATACTTGTTGTTTGTTATCTGGAGTGGTTTGTACTTCGTCATTGGTACAGGAAACCATTGCAATTCCGGCAATGATTAAACACGATACTAGTAGTATTCTTTTCATTTTTTTTTGAATTAAAATTAAATATGGGTTGGTCAGTCCGATTTCGAAATCGAATTGTTATCAGGATTAGCCTACCATAAAAGATTTGCTTTTTGGGGAAGTAAGTGTGCTGAAAACAGAATAGGACCATCTATACTTCCCGAATAGACCGACCAGGCTGTTTTGTAGCACTTTTTTTAAGAACTAGTTTTGTACATTTGTCTTGATTGCAATTCAAGACAGCAAAGAATTCTTAAGCAAAGGAATGAGGATAGTGCAGTTTGTTCTCAAAGGAATTCCGGTAATTCCGGTAATTCTGATAGTTTCCGACTAATGCTTATAAATACCAAAATAGGAGTATGAATAAAATTACTTTTGAGGAGTATAAACGTGCCATTAAAGCAGAATATCAAGTATCTAAAATGGATGAAGTGTCGGGAATATTATTAAATCCAACCCCTGCACAATTGCGGAATCTATGCTTGATGAAATTGGGTAATGGCCTGTCTAATGCAGATGAAAATGTATTTAAAATGTTTTTTGATGCTAAAGCGGAGGATACTTTGAGACGGGTAATTGAAAATTTTGATCTCGGAAAATTTAAACCCATTATATCCTTTCTAAAAGGACAGAAAGATTCTGATACTGCGGCTAGAATAGAATTAGCAGCCATTTTGGTAGATTTTATTCCAAGGCCTTATAATACGTATTTACTCCATGGTAAGAGTAGCGAAAGAGATGCTCAAGAAAGTGTTAAAGCGTTTCAAAAAAAGAGAATGACCGATGTTGGTATTCAATTAGTGAACCCTACTAATAATGTTCTAGCAGGAATCTCTCAATATGCGCATTTGAGAAAATCAGGAATTATTCTTGCTATTTTGATGGCATTATTTTTTATGGGATATACTGTAAAAGGAATTTTTTTTCCAGAGAAGGACTGTATGAAATGGGAGGGGAATTATTATGTAGCAGTAGATTGCTTGAAAGACAATGGGCAGTTTGGAATTAGTAGTTCCATTGATGAGGAGGTAATGAAATTAAAGAAAGTAGATTGTAGTAGTACGTTGCAATTCTTTAATAAAGAGACACCTATCGTGTGGTATTGTAAGCGTGATGGAGTGATAGAACTTTTCAATATGGCAGGATTTCACCCAGTAACGGGAAAACCACTAAAGCCTATTACCAAGTACATTATCAAAAAGTATAATTTAATGCAATGATGGTGCAGAAGCAGTTAAGCTGAACCGTATGTAAACAAAAAAACCCAATCTTTCGGATTGGGTTTTTTATATAAGTAAGTAATCTAAATTGAGTTATAAAACGTTTATTTTACTTTATTAAGTACTGCTTTGAAAGCTTCTGGGTGATTCATTGCTAAATCAGCAAGCACTTTACGGTTCAATTCGATTCCGTTAGCTTTTACTTTACCCATGAATTGTGAATAAGACATTCCTTCCAATCTAGCTCCAGCGTTGATACGTTGAATCCATAATGCACGGAAATTTCTTTTGTTCACTTTTCTGTCACGGTAAGCGTAGCACATTGCTTTCTCTACCGCATTCTTAGCAACTGTCCAAACGTTTTTACGTCTACCAAAGAAACCTTTGGCTTGCTTCATTATTTTTTTTCTTCTTGCTCTTTTAGCAACTGAATTTACCGATCTTGGCATAATTTTTATTGTTTTTTGTAGCAGGCGGCTTGAATTAAATCAAAAGCGCTTAATGGCCGTACTCCAAGGTTATTTTAAATTGTTTTAACCTAAAGACTATTTAGTCAAAAGTTTTAAAGTCGAATATCCAAAGGCTTTAAGACCTTTGACTTTGCAACTTTAAGACTTATTAAATAATTCTTAATTGTTGTTTGATGCTTTTCATATCTGTTTTGTGAACTAGCGCAGAGTGTGTCAATGCTAATTTACGTTTTTTAGACTTTTTAGTCAAAATGTGACTTTTAAAAGCATGCTTTCTTTTAATCTTTCCAGAACCAGTAACTTTAAAACGTTTCTTGGCGCTAGATTTGGTTTTCATTTTAGGCATTTTTTCCTAGTGTTTTAATTTATTCGTACTTACTTATTTTTTCCTCTCCCCAGCCCTCCCAAAGGGGAGGGTGACGAGAAGTTATATTTGTTTCTCCTTTTTTTTGTTCCCTTCCTTCGGAAGGGTTAGGGGAGGATATTACTTTTTCTTTTTAGGAGCGATGAACATGATCATTCTCTTTCCTTCCAGAACAGGCATGGCTTCTACTTTTCCAAATTCTTCAAGATCTGTTGCCAATCTCAACAATAAGATTTGACCTTGGTCCTTGTATATGATTGAACGCCCTTTGAAGAAAACGAATGCTTTCAATTTGGCTCCTTCTTTCAAGAATTTTTCTGCATTCTTTCTCTTAAACTCATAATCATGCTCATCGGTCTGTGGGCCAAAACGGATTTCTTTCACAACAACTTGTGTAGATTTCGCTTTTAGGATCTTATCACGTTTCTTTTGTTCGTAAACAAATTTCTTGTAATCCATGATTTTGCACACCGGTGGTTCTGCATTTGGAGAAATCTCAACAAGATCCAATTCAAATTGATCCGCTAATCTTAGAGCTTCCGAAAGTTTAAAAACTCCTGGCTCAATGTTCTCTCCTACAAGTCTTACTTCTTGTACACCACGAATAAGACTGTTTATTCTGTGTGCATCTTTTTTTTCTACGCGAGGTTGGTAACCTCTGTTGCTTCTTATTGCTATGACTTTATAATTTAAGTTAAACTGTAAATACTTTTAATGTTTTATTGATCTCTTCATTTACAATAGAAACAAATTCGTCTATTGTAACGCTGATATTTCCCTTTCCTTCTTGTCCGTGACGACGGATAGAGATGGTTCCGTTTCTCTCTTCTTCCTCACCTACGATCAACATAAACGGGGTTTTTTGCATTTCGGCATCTCTGATTTTCTTCCCGATTGTCTCGTTTCTATTATCTATGAGGGCGCGAATTTCGTGATTTTCTAGCAAATCTAAAACTTTTTTCGCATATATTTCATATTTCTCGCTCAAAGACAATATTATAGCTTGTTCCGGCATTAACCAAAGAGGGAAATTTCCTGCAGTATGTTCTAATAAAATAGCAATAAAGCGTTCCATTGATCCAAAAGGAGCTCTGTGAATCATCACCGGTCTGTGTAATTCATTGTCAGATCCTTTGTAGGTCAAATCAAAACGTTCCGGCAGGTTATAATCTACTTGAATGGTTCCTAATTGCCATTGTCTTCCCAAAGCATCTTTTACCATGAAATCCAATTTTGGACCATAGAAAGCGGCTTCACCATATTCAACGACGGTGTTCAGCCCTTTATCTGCAGCAGCATTAATAATCGCATTTTCTGCTTTTTCCCAATTTTCATCACTACCAATATACTTATTTCTGTTTTCTTTGTCTCTCAAAGAAATCTGAGCGGTAAAGTTTTCGAATCCTAATGAACCAAATACATACAATACCAAGTCAATTACTTTCTTGAATTCTTCATCTAATTGTTCCGGTGTACAAAAAATATGGGCGTCATCCTGTGTAAATCCTCTTACACGGGTTAATCCGTGCAATTCACCACTTTGTTCGTATCTGTAAACGGTTCCAAATTCAGCATAACGTTTTGGTAAATCTTTGTAGGACCATGGTCTTACATTATAAATTTCGCAGTGATGGGGACAGTTCATCGGTTTCAATAAAAACTCTTCACCTTCAGCAGGAGTGCTTATAGGTTGAAAACTATCAGCACCATACTTAGCATAATGTCCTGAAGTGACATACAATTCCTTCTGACCTATATGTGGCGTAATTACTTGCTCATAACCCGCTTTCTTCTGTGCTTTTTTTAAAAACTGTTCTAAACGATCTCTCAATGCAGCTCCTTTTGGCAACCATAACGGTAAGCCTGCTCCAACTTTTTGTGAAAAAGCAAATAACTCTAATTCCTTTCCTAGTTTTCTATGGTCGCGACGCTTTGCCTCTTCTAGTAATAAAAGGTATTCCGTAAGATCCTTTTGTTTAGGAAACGAAGTTCCGTAAACCCGGGTCAACTGTTTGTTTTTTTCATCACCGCGCCAGTAGGCACCGGCAACACTCATTATTTTCATCGCTTTGATGATTCCAGTATTTGGAATATGACCACCGCGGCATAAGTCAGTAAACGTATCATGATCGCAAAACGTAATCGTTCCGTCCTCAAGATTGGTTATCATTTCTGTTTTATAAACGTTGTCTTTGTATAATTCTAAAGCGGCTTTTTTAGATACAGGACGTAGCTTGAATTCATGTTTTCCTCTTGCTATTTCAAGAACACGATCCTCAATTTTCTTAAAATCCGCGTCCGTTATTTTTTGATCTTCAAAATCTACATCATAATAAAATCCATTAGATATTGCTGGTCCGAGCGTTAATTTGATTCCTGGGTACATTTCCTCCAGAACCTGTGCCATAACATGCGAAGTAGAGTGCCAGAATGCTTTTTTTCCGCCCTCGTCATTCCAGGTAAACAAGATAAGACTGCCGTCTGTCGTCAAAGGAGTTGTGGTTTCAATAGTTGTATCATCAAAAGAAGCCGAAATCACATTTCTGGCAAATCCTTCACTAATGCTTTTAGCAACATCCATCGGTGTTACCCCTGAAGCAAACTCTTTAACTGACCCGTCGGGCAAAGTAATCTTAATCATTGTTTATTATTTTAAGAATGCAAATATAGCGCATTGCAGAAATACACACAATATATAAGTAAGGTTTGTTGCTATATGGGTGTAAATACAAAATCATAACGGATTATAAACAAATGAAAAGCAATCATTTATTTTGGGGAGTTGTCTGCTTTTTTAGTTCGTTTCGTTCGTTTTCTACTATACTATTGCACGCTTTTCTTTCGTAAAACAAAGGAAAAGCCTTTTCACATTTATCAAAACTCAATTACACGATTAGTTTTCTGACGGACTTTAAAAAAAAATAAGATCCTGATCTTGCGGAATAAAATCCAATTTTGAAAATGTTTAATTTGACTCTTTACCATTTACTTCTCACCCTTCACTTTGTCAATTCACATTTTAAAACGTTGTATCTTTGATTCTTTAGCACCTTTAAAAAATATTTCAATAAAAATGAACATCCCAAACTCACCTTTACCCAGAATAGTTATTATAGGCGGTGGCTTTGCCGGAATTGCGTTAGCTAAAAAACTCAAAAATAAAAAAGTCCAGGTTGTCCTTTTAGATAAACACAATTACCATACTTTCCAACCACTGCTGTATCAAGTTGCTACAGGCGGTCTTGAAGCTGGCTCTATTGCTTCCATGGAATCCGAAACCTATCCGCAAGGACATCCCATGATGGCGCAACCTGCGATGCAGCAAGGGAAATTATTGGGCGAAAACTTAATAAAATTAATTGAAAATAAACCCATGGAAGCTTTTGAATATAATGATAAAGGATCTATGGCAACCATAGGAAGGAATAAAGCGGTAGTCGATTTGCCGGGATACCATTTCAGCGGTGTTTTTGCCTGGTTTGTCTGGATGTTTGTCCACTTGTTTTCACTGATTGGTTTCAAAAATAAAGCCGTCGTATTCCTGAATTGGGTCTACAACTACATTCGTTTTGATCGGGAAGGCCGTTTGATTATCAGACCCTACAAAAAGAAAAGTTTTACGACATTTACCAGCGATGAAGTATAGAAAATCATGAATTTTAAAGTCTTATTTATAACTCATAACTTCTTTCCTTGTAATAATTTACCATCAAATTTATAAATTTACTATAGCCCTCGATGCCGTCTTTTTGCTGGTTTGCTTTCAGGAATTGATCATAAAAAGCATGGAATCCTTTGTCGATAATCGTGTCGTATTGCTTCCAGAAATGCTCACTTTCTTTGTAGTTTTTGATAATACCGGGATGAACAGTGTTTAATAATTGTTTAAAAACCACCTCGTCTCGGGCCTTCCAGTTGCTTAAACAATATCGCAAAGCCATGCTGTACCCCGAATATTGAATATACAAATCATCATTTTTTACCGAAGCTAAATACCCAATAAAATTGCATTCGCTTTCGCTTGCAAAGCCTATTTGGTGAGCCATTTCATGATTAGTAGTCATGGGGAAACTGTACATTGGACCTAGGTAATTAACCTGTGCTTCATTGGTAAACGGATTCAAATAGCCTCCAAAACCCATGTAGGTCAAGGGCAAACTAATTAACGATTTTTTAGTACTTAGCTTTGAATAGGCGAAGTAAGGATGTTCCGCTTCCAGGTTTTTATATCCATTCATACTCATTTCAAAAACCTGTTCTTGAGAGTACGGGAATACCACTTTCAAGCTGTCATTTTTTGTGAGTTGGTTTTGAACGGCATTGGTTTTGGTAATTATTTTTTTGGTGAAAGCCAACAAATCAGCATCTGAATAGTCTTTTTGAATTTCCATTTTTTCAAAAAGCGGTTCACGGTAATAATTCAGTGCCCAAAGTACATGAAACAAAAAGTAAAAAACCGAAACAAAGCTCAGTATACTCAAAAGGGTGTCTTTCCAATTGGATTTCCATGTTTTTCGTTTGTTCCAAAGCCATTTGAAAACAAATAAAATAATTATGAAATAGAGACAATCGCCTATGGAAAATGGAATTTCTCCCAGAATGGTTCTCGAGAACAACGAAAGTATCGGGTAGAGACCATTGCTATACCATTCTTCTACCTGTTCCGGATAGAAGGAAATAATTTGTAAAAGTAGTATTTGGATAAATAGAAAGGAGGAAAGGAAATATTTTGTTTTCAATGGTTGAATTTTGGAAATGTAAATATAATTACAATATCAATTACTACCGTAAGGAATTTAAACTTTGTAACTTTGGGACTTGTAAATGTTAAACCTCAAACACAAATAAATGAGTCAAGAAATAAGAAGTCTGGAACCAAAAGCACTTTGGAACAAGTTTGCCGATTTGAATGCCGTGCCTCGTCCTTCTAAAAAGGAAGATCGTGTGATTGCGTTCATAAAAAAATTTGGCGAAAGCCTTGGATTAGAGACTTTTGAAGATGAAATTCGAAACGTAATTATCCGAAAACCGGCAACTGCTGGTATGGAAAACCGAAAAGCTATCGTACTTCAAGGACATTTGGATATGGTGCACCAAAAAAATGCTGATACTGTTTTTGATTTTGATACCCAAGGAATCGATATGTATGTAGATGGAGATTGGGTTCGTGCTCGAGGAACAACGCTTGGTGCTGATAACGGTCTTGGAGTTGCTGCGATTATGGCAATTTTAGAAAGTACTGATATTCCGCATCCTGCAATAGAAGCTTTGTTTACTATTGACGAAGAAACAGGAATGACAGGAGCACTGAACTTAAAAGGAGGTATTCTGCAAGGTCAAATTCTTTTAAATATGGATACGGAAGAAGATGATGAAATAGATATTGGTTGTGCAGGAGGAATTGATGTGACGGCCACTGCAGAGTATGATGAAGAGGCCACTCCCGAAGGTTCTGTGGGGTATACAATTACTGTAAAAGGCCTGAAAGGCGGCCACTCCGGAATGGATATTCATAAAGGGTTAGGTAATGCCAATAAAATTATGAACCGATTGTTATTTGATGGTTTTGATAATTTTGGTTTGCAAATCTCCGAAATAAAAGGAGGAAGTTTACGCAATGCAATTCCGCGTGAAAGTCAAGCTAAAGTAATTATTGCTGAGGTATATGATGAAGCTTTTGTTTTTGACATGCAGCAAATTGTAAACGAAATCAAAACGGAACTTAAAACGACAGAGCCAAATTTAGAAGTTGTTTTTGAAAAAATGGAGGCAGCTCCTGCTAGAGTAATGCCTACAATTGCTCAGTTTTATTTTGTACGATCTATGTATACGGCGCACAACGGAGTGTACAGCATGAGTGCTGATTTTGCAGATTTAGTAGAAACATCGAATAATATTGCCAAAGTAATTGTAGGTGATGGACAACTTTCAGTACAATGTTTAACACGTTCTTCTGTTGAAACGGCTAAATTTGATTTGGCCAATGCGCTGCGTTCCGCTTTTGAACTAATGGGTTGTGAAGTAGAATTTTCAGGTGCGTATCCTGGTTGGACACCAAATTCAGAATCTGAAATTTTGGATGTTTTGGTGCCAATCTACGAAAAACAAAACGGTGAAAAACCAAAAGTAGTGGCGTGTCACGCAGGATTAGAATGTGGAATTCTAGGGACAAATTATCCGGATATGGATATGATTTCCTTTGGGCCAACCATTCACGGAGCGCATTCCCCTGATGAAAGAGCTAGTATTTCTTCTTCTCAGAAATTTTGGAAATTTGTTTTGGAAATTTTAGCTACTATTCCAGTCAAATAAAACAAAGTGTTCAGTAATCAGTTTTTAGTATTCAGTCTATTTGTAACTGAATACTAAAAACTGCTCACTGCTCACTAATAATTAGTCTCTTTTGGGAGTGTTTTTCTTGTCTCTTTTTTCTTCTTTCTTTTCTTTAGCCGTTTTTAAAGGCTCTTTCTTTGCGGTTTTCTTCGCGTCTTGACTTTTTGCCATAATAGGAGTATTTAGGTTTTGTTTTTAATTCTTGATGTAGGTAAATGTATATAATATTTTTGATTTGTTTGAAATATTACTTTAAAAAAGCCCCAATTTCTTTAAGAATTGAGGAATGATTTAATTTATGGAAATGGCAAAATTTCAATATAAGAGTATGTTTTATTTTATCTTTAAAACTTTATATTCTTCATAACAGCCACTGATGGCATCCATGATTTGTAGGTCGTTTGCTGTTTTTATAAACGATTCAGAGTAGTTGCAGCGTTGCAAAATTTCAGGAATTTCATTTTTGTCAATACCTAAAAGTACCGCAATAGTTTCTCTGTCAAATTTTGATTCCAAAAGATTTCGAACGGTATCATCCTTTTTTAATTCTTTTAGTTTCTTGAGTTCTTTGGGGTTGTTACCAAAGAAATTATAAAGCATATCTGCTGGATTAAAGATGGAGCCCAATACTCTTCCAAATGCATTTGGGGAATATTCACCTGCCTCGTATCCTTGTGTTAATCCGGAAATACTGTAGCGGTAATTTTCACTGATAGGAATGATTTTAGTATCTACTTCAAGATATCCGGTTAGATTAAAAGGTCTTATAACTATTTCTTCAAGAGCAATTGCTTTTTCTGTTAGCTGTATTTTGGTGCTTTTATTTTTTATCCAGTCATTAGTAACTCGTACACGAAGCGATTGGAATCCGAGACTGGTAATGTGAAGTGTGTCATTTAGTTGTACATCGATTTCAAAATGGCCTCTTGAATCGGTTGTCGCTCCTCTGACTTTATTAATATTAATGATGTTTACACTAGATAATGGTTCTCTAGTTGTGTTACTGATGATGACACCATCAACTTTCTGGGAAGGTTTCTTAACTTGCGCAAAAGCAGGTACAGATAGTACTAAAAAAAAGAAAACTACAAAATATTTCATAAACTGATTTAAGACTTTAAAAGTAATAAAACAGGATTAAATATTTTGTAGTTTCAGTATATAATTATAAGAATATTAACAATGAATGTTAGTCTCTTCTTGGTCTTCTTGGTCTTGGTGTGTCACCAAAGCTTTCAGAACGTCTTGGTGCTCTGTCAGAACCTTCTGTTCGAGGTCTGTCAGATGAAAAACCGCCTTCTCTTCTTGCTCCGAAACCACCTTCTCTAGGAGCAGAATTTCTGTCGCTTCTAAATCCACCAGAACCTTCTCTTCTTGGAGCAAAACTACCTTCTCTTCTTGGAGCTGAACTTCTTTCGCCACCAGAACGACCTCCGCCAAAACTTCCGCCAGAACTTCTTCCGTTATGATCACGTCTTCCGCCACCATCGTTTTTAGAAATTTCAACATTGATTCTACGTCCTTCTAATTGAACATTGTTCAATACTTCCATTACTTTATCGGTATGTTCCGGATCTGTGTTAAAGAAAGAGAATCCTTCTTTTACATCTACTTTGAAAACGTCATCACGACCTAAGTCTAATGTTTCTTTCAGGTAATCTTTCAATGACATCCAGTCAAAGTTATCTCTAGAACCTATGTTCACAAAATATCGTGTTGCGCCACCATTGTTATTTTCTCTTGGAGCACCATCTCTATCGTCGCGCTCACGTCTTTCAGAACCTGAAGCTTGATTAGAAATATCTCTAGTTTTCTTGTAATAATTGATAAAACGGTTAAATTCAACCGAAACCATTTTCTTGATTAATTCCTCTTTCGATAAATCTTCAAGAACGCTGTTAATTGCAGGAAGATAGTTGTCAATTTCGTGATCAACTTCTACATCTTTAATTTTATTAGCTAAGTGTAATAATTGGATTTCGCAGATTTCAATTCCAGAAGGAATCGTTTTTTCTTCGAATTTTTGTTTGATGATTCTTTCAATTGAAGAAATCTTGCGCAATTCGCTTTTAGTTACGATTACGATAGAAGTTCCTAATTTACCAGCACGGCCAGTACGACCTGAACGGTGATTGTAAGTTTCAATTTCGTCTGGTAATTGGTAATTTACTACGTGAGTAATGTTATCAACATCAATTCCACGTGCAGCAACATCAGTAGCGACAAGCATTTGGATTTGTCTTCCTCTAAAAGATTTCATTACACCATCACGTTGCGCTTGAGATAAATCTCCGTGCAATGCAGCAGCACTGTATCCGTCTTCAACTAATTTTTCAGCAACAGCTTGCGTATCTCTTTTGGTACGACAAAATACTACTGAGAAAATATCTGGATTAGCATCGGCTAAACGTTTCAAAGCTTCGTAACGATCACGAGCATTTACAAGGTAAAATTCGTGAGAAACTGTAGCAGAACCTGAATTTTTAGCTCCAACTGTAATTTCAATTGGGTCTTTCATGAATTGTTTTCCAATTCGTGCTACTTCGGCAGGCATTGTAGCTGAAAACAACCAAGTGCTTTTTTCGTCTGGCGTAGTAGAAAGGATGTTTACGATATCTTCGTAAAAACCCATGTTCAACATTTCGTCAGCTTCGTCAAGAATACAATAGTTGATTTGAGAGATGTTTACCAAACCTCTATTAATCATATCTTGCATTCTTCCTGGAGTTGCTACAATAATTTGCGCGCCTCTCTTTATGTCTCTCGCTTGATCTGTAATGCTAGCTCCACCGTAAACTGCTACCACATTAATACCTTTTTCGTATTTAGAGTAGTTTTTAATTTCGTTGGTAATCTGCAAACAAAGTTCGCGTGTTGGAGATAAAATTAATGCTTGAGTATTTCTGTTGTTGGCATCAATTTTCTGAATAACTGGAAATCCAAATGCTGCCGTTTTCCCTGTCCCTGTCTGAGCCAACGCAACCATATCTGTGTCTTTTTCCAATAATAGGGGAATCGCTTTCTCCTGTACTTCGGTCGGATTTTCAAATCCTAGATCTAAAATCGCCTTCAGTAACGATTCACTCAATCCTAATTGTTCAAATTTATTCATATGTATTTTTAAAATAGGGTGCAAAATTACTGTTTATAATTCATATAAACTAATGCTATTTTAAGATTTTACAATTTATTATAATTTGATTATCAGAATGTTATCGTTTTGTTTGAAAATTAATCGTTTTGATTTGGTGTATTTAGTGTGAAATTTTTATTTGGAATTCAAGTTTTTGTTATAAAAATAGTACAATTGAATCGTTTATTTATTCGTCTTTAGAAAATGAATCAGTTTTTGTGTTGCTTTTCCTCTATGGCTTATTTTGTTTTTTATATCTAATGATAATTCGGCAAAAGTTTCCTGATAGCCATCAGGTTGAAAGATCGGATCGTAACCAAAACCTTGATTACCAGTTTTCTTTAAGGTTATTTCACCACCAGCAATTCCGGTAAACAGATATTGTTTCCCGTTTAGATTTAGTGCTATAACTGTTTTGAATTGTGCTTTTCTATCCTCTTTATCCAAAAGGGCATCTAATAATTTAGTCATATTATCATTTGCATTGCGTTGCTCGCCTGCATATCTGGCAGAATAAACGCCGGGTGCTCCATTTAAGGAATGGACTTCGAGTCCAGTATCGTCTGCAAAACAATCGCATCCATATTTTTCAGTGATGTAATTTGCTTTCTGAATGGCATTGCCTTCAATCGTATCGCTTGTTTCCGGTATGTCTTCAAGACAACCGATACTTTCTAAACTTACAATGGTTATGGTTTTAGGAAGCATGCTTTGTAATTCGAAAATTTTATTTTTATTGCTGGAAGCGAAAACGAGTTGCATTTTTTTAGTTTAGGTTGTCAAATATACATTTTTTAAAAACAGTGTTGTCCGGTAAAATTATTTAGATAGAATTTGAAGTTTTTTATTGGACTGCAAATGAATTAATAAATGAGACAATCCGTTCCTTGTGGGTTTGCACAAGGGATAGCAGTGGAAATCCTTTTATATTTTGTCAGGGTTTTTAATCCTGACAAGATATAAAAGATTGTAACGAATAGCCCGACCACGCTGTAACGCTAGTGAAAGCGTGGATGTGCCCAAATACAAACTTTATTTTTTATCTACCATAGGTCTTTCGGCGCGGTTTGCCAGTTCCCAGGCGGTTACAAATGCAAACTGGGCTCTTTTAGTCAAGGCATCATATTCAATTTTGTCCGGACTATCAGTAGGTTTGTGGTAATCAGCATGGACGCCATTAAAAAAGAAAACAGAAGGCACACCGTTTTTGGCAAAATTATAATGGTCAGAACGTTCGTAAAAATGATTTGGATCTTTTGGGTCATTGAATTTGTAATCCAAAACAAGATTGGTGTATTTAGCATTTGCAAAGGTACAAATGTTATCCAGATCAGTTGATAATCGATTGGCACCAATGACGTATACGTAATTATTGCTGCTGGCGTGGGCATCATCGCGACGGCCTATCATGTCAATATTGATATTAGTTATTGTATTGGCTAATGGGAATAGAGGATTTTCAGAATAATATCGGGAGCCATGTAGACCATGTTCTTCGCCGGTAACATGGAGAAATAGGATGGAGCGTTTTGGACCATGACCTGCTTTTTTAGCTATTTGGAATGCTTGTGCAATTTCTAACAAAGCAACAGTTCCGGAACCATCATCATCAGCGCCGTTATAAATTTCTCCGTTTTTTGTCCCTACGTGGTCGTAATGGGCAGAAATGACCAAGACCTCATTTGGTTTTTCAGAACCCTCAATATAGGCCCAAATGTTTTCAGAATCCGGTAAGTTTTCATTGCGTTTTGCATTTAGGAAGGCGGCAGGAATTTTTTGGTAATAGTCGGAAGCGCCTGTAGGAAAGGGAACCGCATTTTTATTATATTGATCAATGAGGTACATCCCCGCTTTTTTTTGTCCGGCAGATCCTGTTTCACGGCCTTCCATTTCGTCTGAAGCAACAATATAAAGGTGCGTTTTAAGTTCGTCAGCTGTTATTGTATTCATGTATTTTGTAGGATCAACACGAGCAACGCTAGATTCTTGAGAAGCACAGCTGATGGTTAGAAGAATCATGAAGGATAATAAAGAGAATTTTTTCATTTTTTTTTAATGTAGGTTAATAAAGGTTTATAGGGCAAAAGGAATACTATAATAAGGACTAGAATAAAGTTAATAAAAAATAACAGGCTGCTTTTAGGAAAGAAATCAATCGAGTTTCTTCATAAGAACGGCTGTTTTAAATGTTCTAGTTTGCTAAATGTTATTGGCTGGTTTTTTTTACTATTATATTTTTTCAAAATAACGAATAGGATTTGCCATTCCTCTAATTTTAGGCACTATTTTATTCATATATATCAAGAATTTCTTTTGAAATAATTTCTGAACCTTCAAATCCCCATCTTTTTGTGCCTCTATATTCAATATCTTGAACCCATTTTTCAGGTTTAAATATTGCTCTTATTACACCTTTATATTCGGCTAAAACAAGCTCTGAATTTTCTGCTCTGTTTTGTCTAATACCCACCAACCTCTAGTTGCTTCGTAAATATTGGGTCTGTCATAAACTGGATTTTCACTTTTCTTTTTTCGTTTATTATCGTATGTTTTATTTATATTAATTACTAAAACTGTATGTTCAATATTTTCTTTTTTTAATTCTTCACAATTGTAAAGTATTTCACATTCATTAACAGTTTTAATTCCTTGGTTAAATGAATTATGTCTAGCGACGATATTTGAAATTTTAGCAATTTCTGCAAAATCCCTAAAGGTCAAAAAATCAATTAAAACAGATTCAACTATTAGAGCTTCATTTTCTTCTAATCCGTGTCTAATTATAAAGTGTTTTACTTTTAAATTTTCTATTTTAATTACTCTGATAATTTCTAATTTTTCAGTTTCGCTTGGATTAAATATTGCTTCATTAATATGAGAAAAAACACGATTTCCATAACCTTTTCCAAAATAGAATATTTTGTTATCTCTTGGGTCAATTAGAATATAAACATAAGATTTTAATTCTTCTTGTGTCTTTTGTGAAAATTGTTCAGTCATAATTCGTTATTTTTCTCCGATTTTAGGTATACTTGACACATAACGTCAATTCTCCTGAAGGATCGGGATAAAAACCTCTAAACGAACTGTGTTTTGTTAATCATTGAGTAAATATATGTTATTTAAACTACAATTAAAATTCGTTCTGGTAAAAGTCGCTTATGATTATTAAAATAAAACAGTCCGTAAAAAGGGTTGAAAATTGCTCTTAACATCACAAAACATAAAGTGATCCTTTTAGGAAATGGCAATGAATACTAACAAATCCGGCAGGATTCATGGTATTTGCTAAGCAACCTTTTGGCGGTTCAAGTCAGGTGGTGGAATATTCGGGGAGATACACCCATAAAATCGCCATCAGCAATCACATGTACAGTTTAAACCGGAATAGGGTGTTCAGTTTGCCCCGGAATATCCAGTGGAAGAGGAATTGCACCGCTCAACTTTTGGTTGGTTAAAAGTTAAGCGAATACAATAGGCATCTGTTTTCATCGCTAAAATTCTAGTATTTGTTTACTAATTCAAAATATTAGAAAAGGAAAATATTACAGCGCAAATTTTTAGCACGAAAGGACATACTGCAATTCCGTCAACAATTTTTTTGTAACCCACTCATTAAAATCCTTAATTATTCTTTTTTTAGCTGAGGGAATATATTAATTATCTAATTACAAAGGTGGGTTTTTTTATTTATAAGTTTTTATTAATGTTTGTAATAATATGCATTAAATAAATTTATGTTGTTTAAATGGATTACTTCTATTCTGTTTAAAGCAAATAAATCTCAGAGCATGGTAAAACTGGATATGCAAACTAATAACCGATTTACAAAAAGGACATCTCAGTTTTATTCTTAATGAAAAAAAACTCAAAAGCAAATTCATATTAGTGAAACTGAAAACGAAACACTAAAACACCTGGCTTTTAATAAAATCAAAAGATCAATATGCCGGTGATAGTGACATTTTGCTACAAGACAAATCCGTAATTTCTAACGTGACCCTATAAAAGGTAGAAAACTAAAGGCGTTAAGCTATTATTTGAGCGTTCCTCCATATATAAAAAGAGGAATTACTATAGCGTGTAGTAGTCTCTTTTTATATAAGGAGTCGGGCTATCCGCTACAAGTCCTCATAAAGTTGCGTTACGCTCCACTTTCTTGCGGGCTTTTCACTACTATCCCTAACGCGTGCTTTCTTAGTTTAGAACTTTTAGTTGTTTTGATGTATATAATGATACCTTATATATAGGATATAAAAGCAATAGTACAATTTAACACACTATCCCATCTATATAGCACAAAACCATTAGTTGGATTAATTTTAGACTTCAATAATGGAGGTAAAGCACCCTATGAATTAGAAAAGCGAAACGAAGAGCGGGTAAAAGAGCAGCTATAGCTGTATTTCGAAATATTTGGCAAAGAAAGAAAAGGAATCGAAGTGTTAGTATTGCAGTTGGAATAGTCGTTTTAGAGAAAGAAAGGGTATACTTTGGAGGCGGGTAGGGTTATAAAGAAAAAACTTTGATCTTCAAAAAACGAGATATCAGCTAGTTAAAGAAAAAGTTAAGAAAAGTTTAAAAAAAAGGGATTAAAAAGCTTGTAAAAGCGAATAAAGGGTGTAGTTTTGCACCCGCAATGGCGCAGAAGTTCTTT
>NZ_RYDG01000011.1:0-96034 GCF_003970305.1 Flavobacterium sp. LB2P53 | reverse complement strand
ATACTATAAAAAACCTAATTTTAAATACAATAAATAGCTGTAAATCAAAACAATAAAACCTTAACTTAATGACATTGAGCACGAGCGGCATGGTCGCTTTTAATCCAAAAAAGTTTATAAAAAACACTTTTCGTCCCTCTATTTTCTTAACAGGCATAGAAATAATTGGTAAAGAATCATCGGAAAACACTACTATCTCTGCTTTAAATAATTCTATTACTAACAATAAGGAGATTACATTGCATCCAGATGAAAATTCTTTTAATCTTGATTTTACGTCATTAAGTTATACTGCACCTGAAATGGTGAAGTATTGGTATAAGCTTGAAGGCTCTACAAGTGATTGGATTTCGTTAGGAAAAAGGCATAAGGTTTATTTTTCTGGTTTATCTTCTGGGAACTATGTTTTTAAAGTGAAAGCACTTAACGTTAACGGTATTTGGAGTAAGTCATCACCAGTACAAATTACTATTTTACCACCTCTATGGAAAAGTAATTTGGCGTACGTCTTTTACATTTGTATTCTAATTGTTTTGTGTTTTCAAGGCTTTAGATTTTATCACAACAGAATAAAGTTAAGAAATTCGTATTTATTAACAGAACTAAATAACAAAAAGGAAAAAGAATTATACAATGCCAAGATTGAGTTTTTCACCAATATTTCTCACGAGATTCGTACACCACTAAGCTTGATAAAAGGTCCTTTAGAAAAGTTGCTTGATAAAGTGGATCCGGGTACTGAAATAAAGGAGAATTTGTCTATTATGGATAAAAATGTAAGTCGTTTGCTCAATTTAGTTAGTCAATTATTAGATTTTAGAAAAACTGAATTAGAAAACGTTAGCCTTACATTTGTCAAAACAAATATTTCAGATTTAGTACGAGAAACTTACACGCAGTTTAGTCAAATAATAAAAAGCAAGAACATTTATTTTGAACTTAAATTAGAAACAGATGATTTGATTGCTTTTGTCGATGCTGAAGTATTGACTAAAATATTGAGTAATCTGTTTAATAATGCGATAAAATATTCAAAATCTAACATTATTCTTTCCTTATCAAAAAAGGAAGGCTATTTCAAATTAACGATAAAAAATGATGGTAAATTAATTCCATCCCATCTTAGAAACAAGATATTTGAACCTTTTTTTAGAGCGCCAGGAACCGAAAATCAATCCGGAACTGGAATAGGTCTAGCCTTGGCTTATTCCCTTGTGAAGCTACACAAAGGCAAATTAAAATTAGACACTAATGATGCTGCAATGAATAGTTTTGTACTCAAACTTCCTATACATCAGGATAAAGAGTTCGATTTTGACAATGTAAAAAAATCTGATATTAAAGTAGAAGACGACTTCTCTACTCATAAATTAAAAATCGAAAACAATAAACCGACTATCCTTTTGATAGAAGACAATGAGGATTTACTAGATTTTGTTGCTAAAGATTTAATGGATACTTACACAATAATAAAATCAACAAATGCCATCCAAGCATTAGATATTGTTGATAACGAGAGCATCCAACTAATAATCAGCGATGTCATGATGCCAGAAATGGACGGTTTTACATTTTGTGAAAAAATGAAAACTAATATAAGTACAAGCCATATTCCCATTATTTTATTAACTGCAAAAATATCCCTTGGGGCTAGGATAGAGGGGTTAGAATCTGGTGCAGACGCATACATTGACAAGCCTTTTTCTATGGGATATCTCAAAGTACAAGTGTCTAATTTATTGGATAATCGAAGAAATATAATAGACCATTATTCAAGTTCTCCT
Source organism: Flavobacterium sp. LB2P53 (assembly GCF_003970305.1). Taxonomy (NCBI): domain Bacteria; kingdom Pseudomonadati; phylum Bacteroidota; class Flavobacteriia; order Flavobacteriales; family Flavobacteriaceae; genus Flavobacterium; species Flavobacterium sp. LB2P53. The sequence continues at coordinate 94,250 of NZ_RYDG01000011.1, read as the reverse complement.
CTGGCTCATATCAGAACGATGGCTCATACCAGTGTCGACGAAAATTTCATAAAAAGACTCGATGGAATTATTATTAGCAATATTTCAGATTCTAATTTAAGTGTTGACACCTTGGCATTGAATATGAATATGAGTCGATCCACATTGTACAGAAAAATTAATAGTGTCACTAATTTGACTCCTCTTGATTTAATAAATATTACCAGACTTAAAAAAGCTGCCGAATTATTGAAAACAGGTAGTTATAAAATCTATCAAATAGCCGAAATGGTTGGTTTTAATTCACAGGTAAGTTTCGGTAGAAGTTTTCAAAGACAATTTAATATGACCCCATCTGAATATATAAAGTTTGAGATAAAACAACAATAAATAACACACTAGGAATAACAGGTAATTCTCGTATTTGAGAAGCATTCTATAGCATTTACATAAGTTCTCAATGAATTAAATATCATGCTGTATCCCACGGAAAAAGAATTTATGTATCTAATTATGATTAGAAAATAATATTAGCTGGTTCAATATTTACTGGAAAACTACTTTTCAGAAATGATGGTTGTCGAACCACTAATGTGAATGAAGTAATCAACGTTTTGACTAGAAGTAGCAATGGTTTGGCAACTTCAATAAAAAAAGCCCGTAAAGTGTTGATTTACAACGCTATTACAGACTTTTAATGTACCCGGAGCCGGAGTCGAACCGGCACGGTTTCCCACAGGTGTTTGAGACCAGCGCGTCTACCAATTCCGCCATCCGGGCTTAGCTAGACATGAAATAACAACAGTTATTTCAACGCAATAAAAGAGGTGGTTGTGTTTAAATCAACCATCAATTCCTTTAACACGGTGCAAATGTAAAAAATAATATTAAATGTTCAACTAAAAATACTTAATTTTTTCCTTTCAGAGTTGAATAAATTTTATAAATTTGCACCTCGTTAAAAACACAACACACAACTAACTACACCCGAGGCAAATACAAACATACGGCTTTATACAAATGACAAAGCCAACAGTATGGAGCGCAGCGGAATAAAAACAACAAATTAAATGTCACACCTAGAACCAGAAGCTAAAATTTTTGCGTGTTCACAAAGTGTCTATCTGGCTGAAAAAATAGCAGAGCAATACGGAATCCCTTTAGGGAAAATCACCATGTCAAAATACAGCGACGGTGAATTTCAGCCTTCTTATGAAGAGTCTATCAGAGGATTACGGGTTTTTATCGTTTGTTCTACTTTTCCAACGGCAGATAATTTGATGGAAATGTTACTGATGATTGATGCTGCAAAACGGGCTTCGGCACGACACATAACAGCAGTAATTCCTTACTTTGGTTGGGCAAGACAAGATAGAAAAGATAAGCCAAGAGTTCCGATAGGAGCTAAATTAGTGGCTAATTTACTTGATGCTGCAGGCGCAACAAGAGTAATGACCATGGATTTGCACGCAGATCAAATTCAAGGATTCTTTGAAAAACCGGTAGATCACCTTTTTGCATCGACAATATTCTTGCCGTACGTAAAAAGTTTAGGTTTAGACAATCTGACTATCGCTTCTCCAGACATGGGAGGTTCAAAAAGAGCCTATGCGTATTCTAAATTCTTAGAATCGGATGTGGTGATTTGTTACAAACAAAGAAAAGAAGCCAATATTATTGACACCATGGAATTGATTGGTGAAGTTAAAGGTAAAAATGTAATCTTAGTAGATGACATGATTGATACCGGAGGCACTTTGGCGAAAGCCGCAGATTTAATGATCGAAAAAGGAGCACTGAGCGTACGAGCAATTTGTACACACGCGATTTTATCCGGGGATGCTTACGAAAAAATAGAGAATTCTAAATTATTAGAATTAATCGTCACCGATTCTATTCCGTTAAAGAAAGAATCAAAAAAAATAAGAGTGTTGAGTTGTGCGCCTCTTTTTGCTGAAGTTATGCACATGGTGCACCACAACAATTCCATAAGTGGAAAATTTATAATGTAATACATTAGTCGTAAAGTCCAATGTCTTAAAGTTATAAAGTCATGCTGATAGCCAAAAGCTAAAAGCCAAACAAGTAATATTATTTAATAACTATATTTTTTTACAATGAAATCGATTACAATTAAAGGATCAGAAAGAGAAAGCGTGGGTAAAGTTGCGACTAAAGCCCTACGTAATGCTGGATTGGTTCCTTGCGTATTATACGGAGGAAATCAGGCAGTTCATTTCTCAGCAGAAGTTATGGCTTTCAAAAACTTGGTTTACACCCCAAACGCTCACACAGTTGAGATCAATCTAGGTGAAGGAAAATCATTTAACGCTATTTTACAAGACATTCAGGTTCACCCGGTGTCTGACAAGATCTTACACATTGACTTCTTTCAATTATTTGATGACAAAGAAATCACTATGGAAGTTCCTGTAAAAATCATTGGTAACTCTAAAGGAGTTATGGCCGGTGGAGATTTACGTTTGAACACTCGTAAACTAAAAGTAAAAGCTTTACCAAAAAATCTTCCTGATTTTATTGAAGCTGACATTACTGCCTTAGACATGGGTAACAAATTGTACGTTACTAAAGTAGCTTCTCCGGACTACAAAATCATGCACCCGGACAACACTGTAATTTGTCAAGTGAAAATCTCTCGTGCCGCTATGAAAGCAGCTCAAGAGGCAGCAAAAGCAGCAAAAGCTCCCGTAAAAGGAAAGAAAAAATAATATTTTTTCAATCATTCAAGAAAGCATCAGTTCTACAACTGGTGCTTTTTTTGCTTTTTATTTTCTCATTTAAAGCAACGAGAAACCTCATTATCCTATTTTAAATTACAAGGAGCACAACTACCCATTTTCACAACAACGCCCCTCCTGCTGTCCGTTGTATCCACGCCAAAAAGCGCGGGATGCCACTCCCATCAGGGTTATCCAGAACTATTTTGTTCCCAATACCGATTTTCTAAAAATCTAATAGTACACTATTCTAATTAAGTCTATTTTTGCAGTATGATAAAATGGATTTCAAATTTATTCTCACCTACAAAAACTGAGAATAATACAGATTGTAGGAAATCAGAGGCTCTCGAACACCAAAAAAATAATATAGAAAACGTGAGTAATAAATTTTTAATAATAGGACTCGGCAACATTGGCGCCGAGTATGTAAACACTCGCCACAACATTGGTTTTAAAATCGTGGATTTCCTCGCCCGGAAAGAAAGCGTTACTTTCGAAACCGTAAAACTGGGTACACTGGCCCAATACAAATTCAAAGGAAGAACTTTTTTGCTACTCAAACCCAACACATATATGAATTTGAGCGGAAAAGCCGTGCAATACTGGATGGGAAAGGAGAATATTCCACTTGAAAATATTCTGGTGATCACCGATGATTTGAATCTATCTTTTGGAGCCATTCGCATCCGACAAAAAGGAAGCGATGGCGGACACAACGGACTCAAAAACATCAATCTGGTATTGAATACGCAAAATTACGCCCGATTCCGTTTTGGGATCAGTGACGAATTCAAAAAAGGAAAACAAGTTGACTATGTCCTTGGCGACTGGGATGATACTGAAAAAACAGCGCTTACGGAACGACTGGAATTAGCCTCCGAAATCATAAAATCCTTTGGAACTTCCGGACTGGAAATTACCATGACCACATTTAACGGGAAATAAAAAAAGGAATATGCTTCCTTTGTACGCCTCTGTTTTTTTTAATTTGTATTAGATGAAAATAATAATTAATTTTAATGCATGTTTTTAATACATACTAAAAATCAACACATTGAATTACCCTTTTCTAAACACATCCATAATATGAAAAAAATTATTTTTTTTATTACACTGTGCTTTTTTTTTTCAATCAATCCTACGTTTGCACAAGTAAATAACACCCCTTCAAAAACGCTTCTTTTTGGCAAAAATAAAATCATTCCGGAAGGTTCTGTAATTCGATGTGCCACGACAGAATATGAAGAATACCTAAAATCCAAAAATCCAAACAGAATATCTACTGCTGAATTTGAACAATGGATAACACCAAAGATTGAACTCGAAAAAAATAAAAAAAAGAATGCTGCACAAGGATTCAAAACAAATGCAGTCATCACCATACCGGTTGTCGTTCATGTAATTCATAATGGCGACCTTTTAGGCAGTGATGAAAATATTTTTGATGAACAAGTAATTTCTCAAATTCAAGTACTCAACGAAGATTTCAGAAAAAAATCAGGTACTCCTGGCTTCAACAGCAATCTTGTAGGAGCTGATGTAGAAATAGAATTCGCACTGGCTAAACGAGATCCATCGGGCATTTCATCAAACGGGATAAACCATGTAAACTTAGGGCGAGAAAGCTGGTCTACTGTCGATATTGATGGCTCTCTAAAACCCCAAACACAATGGAATCCTGAAAAATACCTTAATATTTGGGTAGTCAAATTTACCAAAACCGATCTTTTGGGATACGCACAATTTCCTAGTGCTTCCGGACTTCCGGGAATAGAATCAGATGAAGGCTTCGCTAACACTGACGGTGTCGTGATTGGTTATACTTTTTTTGGTTCATCCAGTTATTTTACCGGAGGAAACTACACTACTCCTTATGACAAAGGGAGAACAACCTCCCATGAGGTAGGACACTGGCTTGGGCTGCGCCACATTTGGGGAGACGGAGGCTGTGATGTAGACGATTTTTGTCAAGATACGCCTAATGCAGGACAAGAAAACACGGGCTGCCCATTAAATATTGATTCCTGTCCCGCATCCCCAGGCTTAGATATGGTTGAAAATTATATGGACTATACGGATGATGCGTGTATGAACATCTTTACAGCAGATCAAAAAGCACGAATGATTACTGTAATGAATAATTCCGTAAGACGGGCTTCTTTGAAAACTTCGGATGCACTTACCCCGGGTGTCATCTTTGCCAATGATGCTTCAACAATGGTTATAAACTTAAACATTCCTCCTTGCGGCACTAGCTTTATTCCTGTTATTAGAATCGTGAATAAAGGCAGCGCAACATTGACTCAAGCCTCAATCCGTTATGGAATTGATAATAACAACCTGCAAACCTATAATTGGACTGGAAGCCTGGCAAATAACGAATCCCAAAATATTACTTTAAATAGTTTGACTACTACTGGAGGTAATCATGATTTCAGCAGTACAATAACTAGTACCAATAGGAAAACGGATCAAAACAGCGCCAACAACAGCGATACTATAAATTTTGACATTACAAAAAATTACGCCAGCAATACAGTATTTTTCTCCTTACAGCGAGACTATTATGGTTCAGAAACCACCTGGAATCTTACAAATTCAGCCGGAACCGTGTTATACAAAGGAGGCCCTTATACAGATCTTCCAGAAACCGGGCCGCTTCCTGATCCAATCAAGGCAACCTTCGATCTCGCAGGCAATGATTGTTACACTTTTACTATATTTGATACTCAAAATGACGGCATCTGTTGTGATTTCGGAAATGGCTCTTACACTGTATCAACCCCTACGAATGAAATTATTGCTACCGGAGGAGCCTTTGGGGGAACCCAATCTAAAAGTTTTAGAATTGGATCATTATCTACCGTCGATATAGAAAAATTAAATTCGGTTTACCTCTACCCAAATCCCACCTCTAACATCCTGAACGTAGTTAGTGAGAACAAACTCAATACTCCGGAGGTTTACACTATTATCAATACTTTAGGTCAGATCCTAAAATCAAAAAAAATAGAATCAGCGGAGGATCTTCAGATAAACGTCTCCCATTTATCGCAAGGTATTTATTTTTTAAAATTATCGAAAAATCAATCTGAAACGACTACTATTCCGTTTATTAAAAAATAAATTAAAGTCTATAATACATTAAAAAAGCATTGAACTTTTCAATCCTTTTTTAATTATATCAATTGTATACCTTAAATTTGCACCATTATAAAACACTTGCTTTGAAGATTTTTCATTCTATAAACGATTTCGTTTCCCAAAAAAAAACAATTCTAACGTTGGGTACCTTTGATGGTGTCCATATTGGGCACAAAAAAATCCTGAATAAACTGACCCAAAATACGGAAAACGAGAATTACGAAAGTCTGGTACTTACTTTTTTTCCGCATCCCCGAATGGTTTTACAGGAACATTCTGATCTAAAATTACTCAACACTATCACTGAGAAAATTGATTTGTTGGAAAAAATTGGTATCGAAAACCTTGTCATCCATCCTTTTGACGAAACTTTTTCAAGATTGACTGCCGAAGAATTTGTAAGTACTATTCTCGTAGATCGTTTTCACATCCACAAGATAATAATAGGACACGACCATCGATTTGGACGAAACCGAACAGCTGATATTGATGATCTTATCGCCTTTGGAAAAGAGTATAATTTTGAAGTAGAACAAATATCCGTTCAGGAAATCAATGCCATTTCCGTGAGTTCCACTAAAATCAGAAAGGCCTTATTAGAAGGTGATATGGCGCTGGCTAATGAATATTTAGGCTATGATTATTCACTCACTGGGAAAATCATTCAAGGAAAACAGCTGGGAAGGACTATCGGTTTTCCAACGGCTAACTTAAAAATTGAAGAAAACTACAAACTGATTCCACAAAATGGAGTGTACATTGTACAAAGTAGTATCAATCAAAAAACGGTTTTCGGGATGATGAACATTGGGTTCAATCCTACTGTTGATGGACAAAATCAGTCGATAGAAATTCATTACTTTGATTTCGATGCTGATTTATACAATCAAGATATTAGTGTCTCGATACTTCAAAGAATTCGTTCCGAACAAAAATTCGAATCAGTTGACGTACTAAAAGAACAACTTGAAAAAGACAAAAAAACAGCACTTGCCTATTGGAATAAATATTGATTTTTTCATAAAACATTACTATTTTTTCTGTAAATTTGAAAATAGGATGCTTTTTATAAGAAATGTATCATTTTTAAATTTTAAAACTAACTGTATGAAACTACCTAAAGAATTAGTAAACGGATTCATTATTTTCATAGGAATTGGTCTTTATTTCTTAATAATGGAACTTTTAGGCCTGGCAGATATTTATTTGTTGCGTTTATTTAACGTGTTGTTTGTCTTTTACGGCGCCCATAGAACACTAAAGGCTAATTTTTCCGAAAACAAAACAATATTAGTTTCTAATGCGGTTTCAGCATTATTAACGGCGCTTACAGGAATATTTTTGAGCATTATTGGCTTAATTATTTACAGTTATTCCAAAGGTGGTGATGCTTATGTGGGATCACTATCCAAAACCTTTTTATTTGGCGGGGATCCGTCGGTGATGACGTATTCCATTTCTTTGTTTTTTGAAGGGATAGTATCCGCTGTAGTTGTCACCTTTATGCTTATGTTGTATTGGGACCCCCGCTATGCATCAGACAAACACGGAGCTGAATCATAACCTATATTTTAAATTAATCCTTCCTCTAATACCGTCGCAAAGCACAATTAGTATTGGTCTTTGCGACGGTATTATTAAATTTTAAAATCCGCTATATCAATAAACCGCTGTATCTACAATACTACGCCCAGAATTTATGGAATATAAAAACACCGGTATACATCTGCTTAATTTGGCTATTAAAATTTTCAGAACCGGCTTTTCAATGGTATTACATTGGTTCTTTAGAACAATTTAACTACTTTTGAGCCATCAAAAAATAGTATCAATGAGCATTACAAAACACAATTGGACCAAAGACGAAATTATCGCAATATATAACAAACCTATGATGGACTTGCTGTATGAAGCAGCTTCTATTCATAGAGAACACCATGATCCTAACGTGGTTCAAGTTTCTACCCTTTTATCCATAAAAACTGGCGGATGCCCTGAAGACTGCGGTTATTGTCCGCAAGCAGCGCGTTACCATACTGAAATTGAAGGCAATGATTTAATGTCAGTAAGTCAGGTAAAAGCACAAGCTTTGCGTGCAAAATCAAGCGGATCATCCCGTGTATGCATGGGCGCCGCTTGGAGAAATGTAAAAGATGGTCCTGAATTTGACCAGGTACTGGAAATGGTCCGTACCATAAACAAACTGGATATGGAAGTGTGTTGTACCCTTGGAATGATCACTGAAAACCAAGCACATCGACTGGCAGAAGCTGGTTTATATGCTTACAACCATAATTTAGACACCTCTGAAGAATATTATAAAGAAGTAATTTCGACCCGCGGATTTGAAGACCGTTTGCAAACTATAGAAAATGTTCGTAAAACAAATGTCACTGTTTGTAGCGGCGGAATAATTGGAATGGGAGAAAGTATTGAAGACCGAGCTGGAATGCTTGTCGCACTTTCTACCTTAAACCCACAACCGGAGTCAGTGCCTATAAACGCCTTGGTTGCTGTGGAAGGAACGCCAATGGAAGAAGAAAAACCAGTTGAAATATGGGAAATGATCCGAATGGTAGCCACAACCCGAATCATCATGCCAGAAACCCAAGTCCGCCTTTCTGCGGGAAGAATGAACATGAGTCGTGAAGGTCAAGCCATGTGCTTTTTTGCTGGTGCCAATTCCATTTTTGCTGGAGATAAGTTATTGACCACTCCAAATCCTGACGTAAATGAAGACATGAAAATGTTTGAAATGTTAGGTTTAAATCCACAAAAACCCTTTACAAAAGTTTCTCAGCCTCAAACCGTTGAAGCTGTAGATTCTCAATTTGCTCCCTTGGGTGAAAAACCAAAATGGTCACGACCAGGACATACCATCGAGAAGAACCTTGAAGCATCTGGCAAAGGGAAATAATCTTCGTTTTTGAATAAAGACTCAAAACCATCTTGCAGGAGCAAGATGGTTTTTTTAGACTTCTATTTTAGTACACTATTTTCTTGGTAACAGCCCTTCCATGCTGCAAAATTATTTTTACCAACACAACTTGATGACCAACAAGCAAATTCAGAACTGAGAAATCATTGTTGTCGATTTCGTTTTTTTGATAAATTGTACTTCCTGCTAAATTGTATACAACAACCTGCTCTATGAATTCTTTGGTTGATTTTATTTGCAACTCTTTGTTTTTAGTCGATACAAAAACAGATTCATCTTCTTTTATAAATTCATCCGAAATTAGGGTTTTGTTTGTATATCGCAAAACGAAACGATCGTCAAATATTCCCACAGCAGTAGTGAAAGCATAGCTTTCGTTTGTTATATCAACAAGATTATTATTTAATTTATCCTCAATAAAAACATTTTTATTGACTAACACTCCATCTGTCTGATCTATTTTAATGATAAAAGTTCCTGCTACTTTACTGCTAAAACCTAATTTTATTTCATCCGTCTCTTCAAACGGTAATGCACGCCCCTGAATTACTAAATTCTTATCTTGACTCCTACTATAAAAGTCTAAATATAGATTTCCTTCAAAACTCTCACCGTCAAAAGAACGGTCAAAATCATTTGTCGCTCCCGTTGCATATCCTATTAAGATTTGTTTGAAAGCACCTTCATTATTACTCAAATTTAACCAAATTCGGTCTTTTTCTATAGCCTCAGATTTTGATTTATTAATGGCACTTGATTTAAAAAAACTAGCGTTTTGACCAATCACACGCATACTGTTATTAAAAATAGCTGTCCCACCACCATTGATACTCGTCATAAAAAAAGATTGTCCTGAAGCTATTTTCCCGTCTGGCTTAGTATTATTAACGCCTGAATTAGTTGCAGCACTCGTACCAACGCCTCCCAATAAGTTATACACCGCATAATCATCTGAAGTATATACGTTCTTATTAATAGCCGTATTGTGTGTCCAGAGATAAATAGTTCCATCCATAGTTTCTTTGTTTGCAATTATAAACAAATCTGCGTTAATCGCTGAAGGATACGGATTGCCAATCAAATTTGACGTACCTGTGGCCGCAATTGGCACTGACACCAACCCATTATTGGGAACTCCCGCAAAAATAGCTTCATAATTTGCTGCACTCGTTTCTGAAAAAGTTTTCGGACCACGAATAATATATCCTTTACCAACTGACATTACGTTTGTTGAAATCTCATTAGCCCATGAATTCCTTGAAGCATCAAAGGAATAAAACTTATCCCAATGCGTATCAGGAGAAACATCAATCAGTTTTTGATTTGAAACAGGCGACGACCAATAGGTATAATCTGTGAGGAGAATGGGCGTTGTTTTTCTTTTTAATTGAATCACTCCGGAATTACTGACCTGATCTTCATATTGATACAATGCCGCATTGTTTTCTAAAATTAATGTGCCTGAACCAGAATAATCGAAAACCAATCCTAACGTATTTCCTGCCGGAATTGTAACCGTGTTCCCTGCACTAATGAAACAAGAACAGGAGTTTACTGTTGTAAATGAGGGGTGATTTCCCTGAAAAAGCAGTGTCTTTTCAGCAGATGGTATTCCATTATTCCAGGAACTCCCATTCCAAACGGAGCTATTGGAACAGAGTTTAATTCGGGCTATTCGATGTTTAGTTACACCTGAAACCGAATTGAAGTTTCCTCCAATAAGCACTTTATTATTGGGAGTAAAACAAATACTAAACAACGTATTATTCAAATTTACCGAAAATGTCGTGTCAACATCTCCCGTTGCTAGTAACCGAACCATTCGCCTCACAGCTGTCCCGTTGTATGTACCGGAGAACGTTCCGCCAATTAATAAGCGATCATCGGGCTGGACTAAAACTGCCCTAATTTCTCCATTACTAAATCCCAATCCCGTTGCAAAAGTGATATCTAAACTCCCATCACTGTTCAATCGCAACACTCTTTTTGCGGAAACGCCTTTGTATGTTGTAAATGTCCCACCAACAATCAGTTTATTATCTGATTGTAGTGCTATTGCATACACATTTTTGTCAAAACCAGTTCCTATAGAAAATCCAGGATCTATGCTTCCATCCGCATTCAGGCGAACCATCCGATTATACGAAATCCCATTAAAAAAAGAAAACTGGCCGCCTAAAACAATTTTTCCATCGGGTAGCAATAAAATATTTTCTACGATAGCATCAGCTCCAGAACCGGTATTAAAACTGGAGTCTAAAGTTCCATCGGGTAATAATCGAGCGATTCTATTCTTCAAAACCCCATTGTAACTTGTGAAATTTCCACCGACAATTATTTTTCCATCAGGTTGTACCGCCAAAGCATACACCTGATTGTTAAATCCGGTTCCGATGGAGAAAGCCGCATCAATGTCTCCATTTGCCAGAACCCTGGCAATCCTGTTCCTTACGACACCATTATAATATGTAAAAACACCTGCAATAACAACTTTGCCATCCGGTTGTACAATAGCGGTTTTTATAGAATTATTGGCTCCAGCACCAGAATTATTAAAAGAAACATCAATTGCTCCGTCTTCTGATAACCTTGCAATTCGGTTGCACATCGTTCCGTTGAATTTGGTGAAATTTCCAAAAACCATCGTTTTATTATCTGATAACGCATTTACTTTTAAAACAGAATTATCAAAACCAACTCCAGCAGTAAGATATCCAATGTCTAAAGCGCCAAAAGCATCAATTCGCGCCAAACGTCCTTGGTTTTGGGAATCAAAAACAGAAAACGACCCACTAACGTACCAAGAACCATCAGATGCAGTAGCTAAATCAAGAACGGATGCCGAAAACGGGCCTGCCCCAATATCAAAGGCAGGATTAATAACTCCATTTGCTTCCAGTAAAACTAATCTATTAACAGCTGTTCCATTATAAGTCCCCGTAAAAGATCCCCCAACCAAAACACCTCCAGCCGGATTTAGTTTCACAACCGCTACAACACCCCCACTAAACCCTGAGCCAGTGCTAAAAGTAGCGTCAAGCGAGCCATCACTATTCAAACGAATTATTCTACTGGTTTTAACACCATTGAAATTTAAAAAAACACCCCCTACTAAAATTTTCCCATCCGCTTGTGTCGCGAGTGCTGACACATCATCATCAAAACCGGCTCCTTGAACAAAAGTAGCGTCAACAGTCCCATTGCTATTCAATCGAATTATTCTGCCGCAAGCAGTTCCATTAAAGGAAGTAAAAGATCCTCCCAAAATTATTTTACCATCAGCTTGAATTTTGATTTCTTCAACAAGGGAGCCAGCGCCACTACCTATTGCAAAGCCTGTGTCAATATTTCCATTAGGCAAAATTCGAGCTACCCTAGGTGCGGGAACTCCGTTGTAACCGGTAAAACTGCCACAAATTACAATACTACCATCTGATTGCAAATCGCATGAATATATTATATTATTGGTAGTCCCAGCAGAAGAGTTAAAAGTTACATCTCTAGTTCCATCAGCATTTAAACGGATTAGTTTTGCAACATTTACACCGTTAAAGGTTACAAAAGAACCGCCTAAAATAATCTTCCCATCCGGTTGTATTAAGGAACAATATACTTTGCCTTCGATGCCTGAACCTAAATTGAACGAAAGATCTTTGGAACCGTCCGGCAGTAACCTACACAAATATGGAGTTGAAGCCCCATTAAAATTTAAAAAATCACCTCCAACAATTAGTTTCCCATCCGTTTGCAAAACAACAGTTCTTATGGTTCCATCAAAACCGTCGCCTTGCAAACCGTCATCATACGTGTTGAATGCAACATCTGACTTTCCTTGTTGTGAAAAAGCTACATTAATAAAAAGGAAGAAGAAAAAAATAGTAAAGTGTCGTATTTTGATGTCTAAAATTGAATTTCCGGCGTTTGCTTGAGCTCTCCGAAAATTCATGACTGTACTAAAAGATTACGTGCCATATGGGTTGTTTTAAATTGTTGCTTTTTTTGTTGAAATTCATTTGATAAAGAAATATCAGCGATAACTTTATAAAAGTAAATACAATCTTTTGCAATCACAATACCCACATTTAGTGATATTTAAACTAAAAATAACACACTGAATTAGGCTCTTGTTTTTTTCATATGCTTGTCGGTATTCCTCTATTTTTTTTAAAAATGGACACAGACCCCACAGCTTAGCACCGATTTTCAATATAATGATGCAATCAATTTTTGGAAATTTATGTCAAAAAAAACATTCGGTATTCATTCGGACTAGTACAACCCGTTGGGTACAATTATTAAAAACGTCAGTTCGCATATTTTTTTGTGTAGCAAAACGAAACAAAACTTCTCGATACGCTTCGCATTTGAAGTGACGTGTATCGAGAACCGTTTTTAAAATTAATTGGTAGTTTTGTCCAAAAACAAGAGCAAATCAACATACAAATAGCTTCAAAAAACTATTTAAACAAAAAAAGCCCGTTTTGTTTACACAAAATGGGCTTGGAATGTATTGTTGTATGATGCTTTTAATACACCGTTTTTGTTGCAACTGTCTCTCCATTTTGCAACACTGTTTTTACAATTAGAACTTGCTCACTTGATCCTAAATTTGGGATTACTAATTCAGTGTTATCAACATTTGTTTTTTTATAAATTTGCTTGCCCAGCACATCATAAATAAAAACTTTATCAATAGTTTCTACTGATGAGTTGATTTTTATCTGCTTGTTTTTTACAGATACTAAAACCTGCATCGCGGCAGTATCAAAATCGCCAACTCCTAATGTCCTGTCCGTATAACGCAATACAAAACGATCATTAAAGGTTCCTTTTTCAGTGCTAAAAGTATAAACTGCTTTTTTTAGATCATAAATACTATTGTTACTTTTATCTTCAAGGTAAACATTCTGAGAACTAAAAATCCCATCGACCTCATCAATACCAATTGAAAAACTACCTTGAATTACAGAACTATATCCCAATGGCACAATATCGTTTTCATCAAAGGGTAAAGCCCTTCCTTGTATGGTTAATTTCTTATCTTCGTTGATACTATAAAAATCAACAAACTGATTTCCATTATTGTTTACACCATCAAAGGCATTGTCATAACCATTAGTAGCACCATCCAGATACCCAACCAGCATTTGCTTGAAAGCACCTTTATCATTTGTTAAATTGAGCCAAACACGGTTTTTCTCGACTGCATTCGTGTTTTTTGAGCTTTGGGTAGTTTTAAAAAACTGCTCATTATCTCCCGTGATAGTGCCTACACCCACTCTCATACTATTTTTGAATATTGCTTTCCCCGTCATTAGACCAGTTGCAAAGAAACCTTGTCCTGAGGCAATCTTACCCGATGGTTTATTAGCCTCTTTCTCTATACCTGATTCTGTATTCCCCTTTACTATTGCAGTTCCAACACCTCCCGAAAGATTATAAGAAGCATAATCATCCGAAATATAAACTAATTGCCCCGAGCTTCCGCTACTAGCATCAGTTGCTGCACGAATCTCAGTATTGTGAGTCCAGAAATAAAGAGTCCCCTGCAATACTGAACTATTTGCTCTTAAGAACGATTCAGCATCTAGTGCCGAAGGATACGGATTCCCAATTAAATTTGAAGTTCCAGCACTTGCTATATCAATCTCAAATTGCCCGTTATGCGGAACACCTTCAAAAGGTACTTGAATTACATCAGATGTCGGATTTGGTGCAGGAAAAAATTCAGGTCCACGAATAATATATCCTTTTCCTCTGCCCATTATATTTGCTGAGTTTTCCGGTACCCAGCTGTTTGTTGCTGCGTTAAAGGACCAAAACCTGTTTGGGTTTGTATTTGGAGATACCTTAATTAGGGGCTGAAAAGCAACGGGCGACGACCAGTAGGTATAATCTGATTTCCTAATTACCCCTGATTTACGTTTATAAACGATGTTTCCTGTATTTATATCAGGATCCTCATTTATTTGGACCAAGCTAGAGTTGTCTTCGAATATCAAACTGGTACCCAGAGCTGTATTTACTTTTACAGCATTCGTTATTTTGAGAGTATGACCGGATTGTACATTCACTTGAACTCCAGCGTTTACAGTGCAATCGCAGCCTTCTAGGTTTCCAATGGAGGTATAATTACCTGAAAAAACGATGCTTTGTTCAATAGTTGGCGGACCATTTGTCCAAGTCCCATTGAATGAAGCTACCAATGGCAATGGCTTGATTACAACATTAGAGCTCACTGAGGACGTACACGTTCCATTTGAAACTGCAAATGTATAGGTTGTTCCTGCTACCAAACCTCCAACAGTTGTAATTTCTCCCGTTCCCGTTAACCCTGTCAAGCCTGCTGTATTTGGAGTTGCAATAATGGTTCGAGATCCAGTTGCTGGCAAACCGCTTAATGAAACACTTCCAGTTGCTAGTGCACAAGTAGGTTGCGTTATGGCTCCCACAACAGGTATCCCAAGTGCTGAAAATGTGGATGAAAACCGCACACGTGACTGCCCTAAATTTTCATAATATTCTAGCACAAAATTAGTAGCCCCGCTAAGGTAAACCGTAGAGGTTGTTTCTTGGTACGAATGATCGCTCCAGTTATTTATAACATACGTTAGACCTCCGTCTAAACTTAAACGATACCCATCATCACCACCTACTGTAAATGTATAGCATCCTGCCGGTAAGTTTCTATTCATTTTAAATCGTACCGCAAAATTATCAGTATAACTACCACATACATTAGGCCCTGAAAGCGCTCCGCCAACTAAATTTAAATCAAAATTCTCCGTTTGCGTAACATACCCCCTATAGGTAGTTGTAAAAGCATTACTAGGCGGACTCCCATTTGTATTAGCATACACATAACCTAACCAGGAATTATTACCATAAGATATTTGATCTCCTGCAGGTGTACTTACCGTAAAACTACTAAGACTCGTCCCCGTCCCACCAGAAGTAGTTACAGTTATAAATCCAGTTGTGGCTGTAGCTGGTAATTGAGCCGTTATTTGTGTATTGCTATTTACTGTAAATGATGCCGGAATCCCATTAAAATTTACTGCCGTTGTTCCTGTAAAATTTCTTCCTGTAATAATTACTGAAACTCCAGATGCAGCGCAAGCATTGCTTGGTGTAAAACTAGTTATGATAGGGTTTGGTGTCCATGTATAGGTTAAACCATTAAGCGGCAATTCTCCTGAACCACTACCTGTTCTACAACTAGCGGTATTATTAACCCCTACAGTAGATGTAGGCCAGTTATTAGTTACTAATCTATTATTAAAATCAGTATTATTTAATCCACGTAATCCAACTTGAGCAGTCAGACTACCTGCGTAAGTTGTAGCACAACCACCATAAATTACTTGAATTGTATTTGATGATTCATTCAATCTAATCTGAAAATTGAAGTCACCATTTCTAGCCGTTGTACCCTCATATCGACGCACGTTGGTCCATTGCAATACAAAAACTCTATTGGGTGCACTTCCTATTGAACTATAAATTATATTAGAATTAGCACTAAACAGATCCATTCCCAAAGCACTAATTGCACCTTCAAAACCAGTATTTGAAGATATAGGGGTATAACTTATATTGGAAGAAAGTGTGGTGCCGAAAGTAATATACCCATTAGAGTTAACAGAACACGTAGTATAATTAATTCCATTAAAATTGAATGAGAATCCAATTTCGATGGTATTCGCGCTTACAAAATCGTCCCAAGTACCAATCGACACACCATTTAAAGCTGCATAGGTACCACTAGCTTGCGAAAAAGAGTAATTTACTACTTGACCATAACCTAAACCAAAACTAAAAAAGAATGCAATTAATAAAAGTAATTTTTTATTCATGTTATGATATTTATTTAAGCATCTTACAGCTAAATCTCTAATTCTTTTAAATACAAAAAATAAGTAAAATCAACTATTCTGGTAATATCGTTCCGTATTTTAAATAAAACCTAATTTAATCGACCAAGCGCAAAATATTCTGTTTAAATACATGTTTTAACTATTAAAAATCTTCTACCATTTCTCTTAAAAAATCATTCACACCATCTTAACTGGCTTTATAACAGTCGCTTTGTTTCAAACCCTAAGCCTTTTTCCTAGCTAAAACAACAAAAAATAAATTCCTGTTTCCCGTCCTGCGACACTTTAAATTTAATATCTTATTTTTGAAACCCACAATGAGAATGCTTGAACCTATTTAAACCATAAAGAACAAGCGCAAAAACAAAAAAATGAATCCCATATATACCCTAAAAACAGCCATTCCTAAAATTGAACACTACTGTGCTTATCAGGAACGCTGTCACGAAGAAGTAATACAAAAGCTGTGGAGCATGAAAATGGACTCTGATGAAATCGATACGATTGTAGTGCATCTGATCAGTAGTAATTTCCTGAATGAAAGTCGTTTTGCCTGCAGTTTCGCCAGAGGAAAACACCGCATCAAGTTTTGGGGCAAAATCAGAATTATCAATGAATTAAAATTCCGAAAAATCACACAATACAATATCAATCTGGCACTCAAAGAAATTACGCATGAGGAATATACCGCAACCTTTGACGGCATTTCCCAAAAACAATGGGAGGCCATTCGGGAAGCAAACCGGTTGAAAAAACGAAAAAAATTTTGTGATTATTTGCTCCGAAAAGGCTACGAAAGTAATTTAGTCTACGAAAAAGCAAAAGAACTGGAAAGTTGGAACACGGATGACACGGATAAAACCGATTAACGCTGATTTTTTTTGTTTGCAAAAGAAAAAGCTACTCCAAAACAATTCATTTTAGCCCAAGATTCAGTTCTAAGTCACATTGAAAAAAAACCAAAACCGACAATGGAATTATTTGATTTCATTCAAATGGTATTCCACACAAAAATAAAAATCCGCTTAAATCTGCGGTATCTGCGTGCCATTAAACCTTGACCTTTATAAACAGATCGTACCAATTAACACTGATTACCAAAATTTGTGAAATTAGAGTAATTCGTAGCTACTTTTTTAAAAAGAACACCTCTTATAAATGGCATCCTTATACACTCAAAAGAACACTTACCGCGTTTCCTCCAAAACCAACGGCATTAATCAATACTTTCTTAATCGGTTTTGTTTGTGCTTGCGCTTTTGCAAAAGGGACTCCGATAAAACGATTGTGTTGCAGCATCAAAATAGCGAATTCCATACTCAAAATCCCTGATGCACCAAAGGTGTGACCAATTTTCCATTTATTGGTAGTGAGCAAAGGCAGGCTTTCACCAAAAACTTTCTGTATCGCTTTATATTCGGTCAAATCCCCTTTTACAGTTCCCGGAGCATGCATGACAATCACATCCACTTTGGACAAATCAGTATTTTGAAGTGCCATTTTCATAGATTTCTGGAAACAGGTCGCTTCTGCCGAAATAGAAATACTATGTTCCAGAATTTCTGTAGCGTATCCAATTCCTTCGATGTAGGCCAAGGCGTTTTCTTTTTCCCCAATTTCGAGACAACACACCCCAGCACCTTCACCCAGAATCATGGTGTTTTGCTTTTTTTCTAAATCAAGAGCCCGATTGGGATATTCTTCTGCGCGACTCGAATAAATTTTCAAGGCGCGCATTTGGGCAATCGTAAAATCAGTTAAAGGCGCTTCAGTTCCACCGACTAAAAACTTATCTGCCATTCCCGCTTTTAGCCACGCCACTCCGTTTAACACGGCATGCAACGCAGTAGAACACGTAATAGAATGTGAGATTTCAGGGCCAGAACTTTGCAAATCATGTGCCACCCAAGAGGAAATATTGCCCAAAGTGGTCGTTGGAGAAGCCAATGTTTGTGCTTTTCCTGTTTTTAAATACTCCTGATAATGCTTTTCGAATAAATCCGTGGCACCGCGAGATGAACCAATATTGATTCCAAAAACGTCATTTGAATTCCAGCCTGCATTTTGCATCGCTTGCCGCGAAGCCGCCATAGCGTACAAAACGGATTGGTCCAAGGATTTATATTTGTTATCTGACTGTTTCAACTTGCGAATTATTTCAGTAGAATCAGCATCAATTTTGGCTACAAATGTGTTTTTTTGATCCAAAAAATGTTCGGAAAAACAATGATTTTTATCGAGATATTTTTTCCAAATTTCCTCAGGTGCATTTCCTAATGGAGAAAGGGAAGCTATGGCAGTTATGGAGATTGTTGTTGACAAGTTATTTTATTTTTCGCAAAGGTCGCAAAGTTATTTACATTCTGCGTTCAATCTGCGGAAAAATAGCACACCAATGACACGGATCTGAACCGATAAAAACGGATTTTTCTAATCTGCAGCCAAAAAACTAGACTATTTCTAACGCTTTTTCGACCACTTCATACACTTTTTGTAATTGCTCATCGGTAATAACATAAGGCGGTAAGATATAAACGATATTACCAACAGGACGCAAAATCACTCCGTTTTCGATAAAAAAATCATAGAGTTTGTTCCGTAAACTTCCGTAATAACTGGCAGCACTTTCGGTTTTTATTTCTAAAGCAAAAATAACGCCCAGCACTCGGGTTGCAGTAACTTTTGGATGATTTTTGATGCGCTCCTGAAAGTTCAGATGCCTTTGATTGACCCGAATTAAATTCGCCTGCATTTCATTCGTTTGCAGCAATTCCAAACTGGCCAAAGCCGCTGCACAACCGGTAGGATTTGCTGTAAATGTATGCCCATGAAACAACGCTTTATTAATATCATCATCATAAAAAGCATCAAATAAATCCTGCGTAAAAGTCGTAATCGCCATCGGAATTGTTCCTCCGGTCAACGCTTTAGACAAACACATCATATCTGGTTTTTCTAATAAATAATCCGTTGCAAACGTTTTTCCCGTTTTTCCAAAGCCCGTCATCACTTCATCTGCAATGGTCATCACATTATTCTGCTGACAAATTCGCATCAGTTTATCTAACGATTCTGGTTCGTACATCACCATTCCTGCAGCTCCCTGAACCAATGGCTCAAAAATAAAACCCGCACAATTATTGTTTTTTATTACATGACGTAAAGCGTTGTAACTTTGCTCTTCCTGCCCTTTAACAGGAACCGGAATCCGAATCACTTCAATCAAAGAATCCTTAAATGCTTCCACAAAAAACGATATTCCACTTGCGGCCATAGCACCAAAAGTGTCTCCGTGAAACGCATTTTCAAAAGCAATTATCACCGTTCTCTTTTCTCCTTTATTGAAAAAATATTGTAGGGCAACTTTAATCGCAATTTCAACAGCCGTAGAACCATTATCGGAAAAGAATATTTTTTGTTGGTTTTTAGGTAAAATTTCCATTAGCTTCTCTGCTACCAAAATAGCTGGTTCGTGAGTGAATCCGCCAAATAATACGTGCTCTAATGTGGTGAGTTGTTTGTAAATCGCATCGGCTATAAATGTATTGGAATGTCCGTACGGATTGACCCACCAAGAGGCAATCGCATCAATATATTCTTTATTGTTTTCGTCCCAAAGCAAAGCGCCTTTCCCTTTTTTGATGGCAATTGGCAACCCTGCCGTTTTGTGTTGGGTATACGGATGCCATAGATATTGGCGGTCTCTTTCTGTTAAAGTCATTTTAAATAATATATTCCACAAAGATACACAGAGAAAGCAAAAAGTTTCACAAAGATTTTATAAACTCAATAGCTGCTCCCGAAATAAAGCTGCATATTCCTGGATGACATTTTGATCAAAATATGGTTCTTGTGCTATACGTCCAATGCATTTTACAATCGTTTTACTCAGAATTATTTCTTCAGTAGCCTTATTTTCATCGCCCGAAAAAATAATTCCGGCGATTTTAATTTTTCGGTTTTGCAAAGCTTCAATGGTCAATAACGTATGATTGATACTTCCCAGATAATGTCGGGAAACCACAATCACTTTGTAATCGGGCTGAATCAAATCTACAACACAATCCTTAGCGTTTAACGGCACAAAAACACCGCCTGCACCTTCAATAACCAAGTGGTTTTCTGTTTGAGGTTCACTAATTTTCTTTAAATCAATAACAACTCCATCTCGTTCTGCAGCAAAATGAGGACTTGCAGGCGTTTTTAAGGCATAACCGTTGGGATGAATTACCGTCATTTTATTGGACAAAAACGATTTAATCTTATGACTATCTGAGTTGTCTAAATCCCCCGCTTGAATGGGTTTCCAATAATCAGCTTCTAAAGCTTCTGTTACAATGGCTGACGCGATGGTTTTACCTACATCAGTACCAATTCCTGTGATGAATAGTTTCATAAATTTAGCCTGCGGACAATTCTGATTTTACAGATTATCTCTAATTTTATTTGTTATGTTTTTTATTGTTTGTATGTATAATACGTTTCAATTCTGGATTTTCCCCAAAGCACATTACCAATCCAAGATCAATCTCAGAAGTTTTTGAACATTTCATTCTTTGTATGTAATTCAAGCATTCCGTTTCGGAGTGTAAAACCCCTCATCGTTTTGTTCTCTAGAAAACCATGAGGCAAAATAATAGCGGTTCCTTTCCTGATATCGCAATAGGAGATGATGGTGTTTTTTAAAGAGAATTTGTTTCCCTTTTTTGGGTTTGTTTCGAACGACTGTAAAATTAGGACTTTAATTTTTTTTTAAACAGATGTGTCATATTATTTTTTAGAATTCTTGTATGGATTAGACTAAAAAATGTCAATAAAAATTAAAAAAAATATTTGAGCAGAATTAGTAAACAAAAAGTGTTTTTGTTTTGTCATTTCGACGAAGGAGAAATCACATTCTTGACTTTTATAATGAGACCCCTCCTTTGTCGGAATGACAATTGGACAAAATACTTTGTAAACTAAAATCGTTTATCACCATTGAGTAAACTGCCTAAACCGCCCAATAAACTGCCTTCGTCGCGACTGTTTCCGCCAGCTCTGGGAGCAGATGCGATGATTCTGTCGGCGAGTCGACTGAAAGGCAACGATTGCACGTAAACTGTTCCCGGACCGCGAAGCGTGGCGTAAAATAATCCTTCGCCACCAAAAATAGAATTCTTGATCCCGCCAATAAACTCAATATCGTAATCCACATCTTTGGTAAAACCTACGATGCAACCGGTATCGACTTTTAGGATTTCGCCTGTTGCTAATTCTTTTTTGGCTAATGTTCCGCCGGTATGCACAAACGCCAGACCGTCACCTTCTAATTTTTGCATGATAAAACCTTCGCCACCAAACAATCCGCGACCGAGTTTTTTAGAGAATTCGATTCCAACAGAAACACCTTTAGCGGCGCAGAGAAAGGCATCTTTCTGGCAAATGAATTTGCCGTCAAATTGCGTTAAGTCAATTGGGATTATTTTTCCGGGATACGGTGAGGCAAAGGAAACTTTGCTTTTGATAGTATTTTGATTGATGAACGCGGTCATAAAAAGACTTTCGCCGGTCAATACTCTTTTTCCGGCACTTAAAAGTTTGCCGAACAATCCGTTTTCTTGTCCGGAACCGTCTCCAAAAATAGTTTCCATTTGGATATTATTGTCCATCATCATAAAACTTCCGGCTTCGGCAATTACAATTTCCTGTGGGTCTAATTCTATTTCCACATATTGCATTTCCTCGCCGTAAATGTGGTAGTCTATTTCGTGTGCTTGCATGATTTCTGTACTTTAAGTTTTTGTTTAAAAGATTTTTACCATTAAGAAATTAAGTTTCATTTAGAATCAGAGCTTAATTTTTCTTAATTACTTAATGGTTTAAAATATTTTTTGTTTTTAAATAGGTCGGTAAGATGATTAAAAAGTTACAGCTTTACCATGGATTTTGGAATTGATGTTTTGGAATTGTAGATTTTCTCGTTGAAGTGCGCAAGGGATTACTTCACCGTACATTTATTTTTATAGGAGTTCAGTGAATTTCATTTGCAGCGAATAGCCCGACGCAGCCGGAGTTTACGGAGGCTGGGTAGCGCCCAAAAAAAATCGGTTCACATTGCTGTAAACCGATTTCCTTATACGTTTTTGAGGAATTAACTGTTCATTAATTCTTCAATTTCGTCTACTTCAATTGGGATGTTGCGCATCATGTTGAATGGTTCGCCGCTTTCCTGAACGATAATGTTATCCTCCAGACGGATTCCGAAACCTTCGGCAGGAATGTAGATTCCAGGCTCTACGGTAAAAACCATATTCGCTTGCATGGGTTCGGTGAGGATTCCATAATCGTGCGTGTCCAACCCCATGTGGTGTGATGTTCCGTGCATGAAATATTTTTTGTAAGCGGGCCATTCCGGTTTTTCGTTTTGCACATCGGCTGTGTCAATAAGACCCAAACCTAGCAATTCTGAAGTCATTAATTTCCCAACTTCGATATGGTATTGTTTCCAAAGTGTACCTGTTGTCAGCATTTTAGTCGCTTCATTTTTTACGCGTAAAACGGCATTATACACTTCTTTTTGTCTTTTGGTATACGTTCCTGAAACCGGAATGGTACGCGTCATGTCACTGGAATAATTGGCATATTCAGCCGCAACATCCAGCAAAATCAAATCACCAGCTTTGCATTGTTGATTGTTCTCTATGTAATGCAATACATTAGCATTATTTCCGGAAGCAATAATTGGCGTATAGGCAAAACCTCTGGAACGGTTGCGAATGAATTCGTGAATTAGCTCGGCTTCAATTTCGTATTCGGTTACATTTGGTTTCACGAAAGGCAATATTCTTCTAAAACCGAGTTCCGTAATAGTACATGCTTTTTGGATTAAATCCAATTCTTCGGTTTCTTTTACAGAACGAAGGCGTTGCAATATTGGGTTACTTTTTGCAACAGCATGTGCCGGATATTTGTCTTTCCACCATTTTACAAAACGGGCTTCACGAGTTTCGGTTTCTACAGTAGCGCGGTAATGCTCGTTGGTATT
Source organism: Flavobacterium sp. LB2P53 (assembly GCF_003970305.1). Lineage (NCBI taxonomy): Bacteria > Pseudomonadati > Bacteroidota > Flavobacteriia > Flavobacteriales > Flavobacteriaceae > Flavobacterium > Flavobacterium sp. LB2P53. Next base: position 70,544 of record NZ_RYDG01000011.1, on the reverse strand, counting down.
GATGTAAATCGTGTCAGCGTGCGTCATCATCTCAAATAAGACTTTTTCAAATTCCTGCAACCAATACACAGTTCTGATTCCTGTTACTTCAAAAGCACGCTCTTTAGTCAGTTTTTCGCCTTCCCAAATCGCAATGTGCTCACTGGTTTCTTTCAAGAATACCATTTCTCTTTGGTGCTCGTAAGGCGCATCCGGGAAAAGCAATAAAATACTTTCTTCCTGATCTACTCCGCTCAGATAAAAGATGTCGCGGTGTTGTGCAAATGGCAACGTACTATCTGCCGAAACGGGATAAATATCATTAGAATTAAAAATAGCAACGCTTTTTGGCTTCATCTGAGCCATGAACTTTGCTCTGTTTTTTATAAATAAATCACTGTCAATTTGATGGTATTTCATGTGTTGATTTTTATTGTTTTTTATGGATCATGTGTAGTTCACAGAGCGTTAGGATTCGTATTGATACCATTTCTGGCTACGCTCATTTTATAACAATTTGTTTATAATATTGAATAATCAAAAATACTAACTTTGAGAGAAACGGATGTTAATTACACGATAAAATTTTCAGATAACTATTTTTATGATTAATTTTCCAACTCAAATAAATTTACATGAAAAAAATAGTACTCTTTTCGGCTCTTATTGTACAAAGTATCTCTTGGGGACAAGTTTCTGCCGAAGCGATTCAGCAAGCATTGGAAGCCAAAAAAATAATGGAGAAACAATCGCTTTTTCAAAATGTTGCTTTCGAAAATGTGGGTCCAACGGTGATGAGCGGAAGAGTGGTAGATATAGATGTAAACCCCGAAAATCCAACCGAGTTTTATGTGGGCTATGCCTCAGGCGGACTTTGGTACACGAATAATAACGGAATGAGTTTTTCGCCTATTATGGATGCGGCGCCTACACAAAATGTGGGTGATATTGCGATAGACTGGAAACAAGGCACGATTTGGGTAGGAACTGGCGAAGTCAATTCGTCGCGATCGTCTTACGCCGGAATTGGAATTTTAAAATCCGAAGACAAAGGAAAGACTTGGCAAAATATGGGATTGCACGACAGTCATCACATCAGCAGAATTTTGATAAATCCATCAAATCCAGATGAAGTTGTTGTGGGTGCCGTGGGTCATTTGTACTCAAAAAATGAAGAAAGAGGAATTTACAAAACGACAAATGGTGGAAAAACGTGGAGTAAAACACTTTATATCAATGATGAAACGGGGATAATAGATGTGGCTGTTTCACCAAAAAATTTCAAGGTTCAATATGCGGCTTCTTGGAGTAAAGACAGAAAAGCGTGGGATTTTATAGGAAGCGGTGCTACTTCGGGAATTTATAAAAGTGAAGATGCGGGATTGACATGGAAACTTTTCACGAATGCTGAAAGCGGATTTCCGGTTGGAGAAGGCGTTGGAAGGATTGGTTTAGCGGTATATGACGATGAAAATGTGTATGCCATTTTGGACAACCAATTTAAAAGACCGTTACAATCCAAAAAAAGTAATTCGTTACCAATTGCATTTTCTGTTCCGGGAGACGAATTCTTAAAATTACCTAATAAAAGTCTGAATTCTATTTTAAAGAATTACGGATTGACAGAAAAATACAGAGCCGAAAATATCAAACACTGGGTTCAAAACGGCTATTTGCAACCTAACGAAGCTGCCAAAGTAGTTTTGGATGCAATAAATAGTTTAGCCGAGACAGAAGTTATTGGAGCCGAAGTTTACAAATCAAGTAACGGAGGAAAAAATTGGACGAAGACCCATCAAGATTTTATCGATGATTTCTTTTATTCATACGGGTATTATTTCAGTGTTATTTCAGTTGATCCTAACGATGTCAATAAAATTTATTTATCTGGTGTGCCCATTATAAAATCAAATGATGGCGGAAAAACATTCACCTCCATAAGCGAAGAGAATGTTCATGCGGATCATCATGTTGTTTGGGTGAACCCAAATAAATCTGGGCATTTAATCAATGGAAATGATGGCGGTCTAAATATTTCGTATGATGATGGAGCGCACTGGGTAAAAAGTAATTCGCATTCAGTAAGTCAGTTTTATTCAGTAAATGTGGATGAGCAAGAACCGTATAATATTTATGGTGGGATGCAGGATAATGGGGTTTGGGTTGGTCCAAGTGATTATAAATATTCCTCAGAATGGTACCAAACCGGAAAATATCCTTACGAAAATTTGATGGGTGGAGATGGAATGCAGACTCAAATTGACAAAAGGAATCCCAATATTGTTTTTACAGGGTTTCAATTTGGAAATTATTACAGAATTGATCGCACCACTAACAAGCGGGAGTATATTTCGCCAAAGCCAAAAAAGGACGAAAAGCCCTTTCGATTCAATTGGCAAACGCCTATTTTATTGTCTTCACACAACCAGGATATTTTATACATGGGATCTAATTTCTTGCATCGTTCGATGAATCAAGGGGAAACTTGGACGGCTATTTCGCCGGATTTAACGCGAGGAGCAAAAGAAGGAAATGTTGCTTTTGGAACAATTGCTGTTATCAGTGAAAGTACCTTGCAGTTTGGGTTACTCTACACAGGAAGTGATGATGGATTGATTCATGTTTCGAAAGACGGCGGTGCAACTTGGAACAAAATTTCGGGAAATTTATCGCAAAACAAATGGGTTTCAAGAGTCGTGGCTTCGGCACATAAGAAAGAAAGAGTGTATGCGACTTTGAACGGGTATCGAAATGATGATTTTACCAGTTATGTTTATATGTCAGATGATTTTGGTCAAACGTGGAAAAATATCGCCAATAATTTACCTGCAAGTCCAGTGAATGTAATTGTGGAGGATAATGTAAACGAGAATGTTATATATGTGGGAACGGATAACGGTTTGTATGTTTCATTAAATAAAGGAACATCTTGGGATGATTTTTCTAATGGAATTCCACACGTGGCCGTTCACGATTTAGTGATTCAAAAGAAAGCAAAAGATTTAGTGGTAGGAACTCACGGTCGTTCAATTTATAAAGTCAATTTGGATCAAGTGCAACAACTGAATGATAAAGTTGTAGCGGAAAATCTTCATGTTTTCGAACTTAAAAAGACAAAAAAAACAAAAGAATGGGGAAACAGCTGGAGTTCTTGGGCTAAGGCTTCAGAGCCAAAAGCGGAGATTTGGTTTTATTCGAATGGAGATGCAGAAGTGCTTTTGCAAATTGAGAACAGCTTGAAAGAAGTGGTTTATTCTCAGAAAGTAAAAGCTGTAAAAGGATTGAACAAACACGTATATGATCTTTCCATAACCAAAGCAATTGCTGATAATTGGAAAAATAAAGACAAAAAATTAAAAATGGAACCAGCTAAAAACGGCAACTATTACCTTCCGGTTTCAGTGAATAAAATAAGCATTCAAAAAGGAAAAGAGAAAGTGGTTACTGATCTGGAAATTATCGAATCAAAATAAACAGTCCTTTTATTTTAAAAACAAAAAACACGATTTCATCTGAAATCGTGTTTTTTTATAGTTGTTGTTCTGTTTAAAACTGTGCCGCTTCTGTAGAATCTTTCATTGCGGTTGTAGAAGATTTCCCGATTGTCACAGTATTTTGTACCGCATCAAAATAAGATGTTCCTACGAAACCTTGGTGTTTTACCGCTTTGAAACCGTGTTTTTGCAAAGCAAACTCTCTTTCCTGCAATTCAGAATATCCTGCCATTCCTCTTTCTTTATAGGCTTTAGACAATTCGAACATGCTGGTATTCAACGCATGGAATCCGGCTAAAGTGATGAATTGGAATTTGTATCCCATTGCTGCAAGATCTTCGCGGAATGTTTCCATTTCAGCCACGGATAATTTAGCAGCCCAGTTAAAAGAAGGCGAACAATTGTAAGCCAACATTTTTCCTGGGAATTTTGCGTGAATTCCTTCAGCAAATTTTCTAGCGTAATCCAGATCCGGATTGCTAGTTTCCATCCAAATTAAATCAGCGTAAGGCGCATAGCTCAATCCTCTGTCAATTCCTTGCTCCACACCACAATTTACATAGAAAAAGCCTTCTCCTGTTTTTTCGCCTGTGATGAATTTAGCATCTCTTGGGTCAATATCGCTAGTCAATAAGTTGGCTGCATCCGCATCGGTGCGTGCCACAACAATTGTTGGCGTTCCCATTACGTCAGCTGCTAAACGAGCCGCAATCAATTTGTTGATGGCTTCTTGCGTAGGAACCAATACTTTTCCACCCAAGTGACCGCATTTTTTAGCAGAACTCAATTGATCTTCAAAGTGAACTCCGGCTGCTCCCGCTTCAATCATCGCTTTCATTAATTCAAAAGCATTTAGGTTTCCACCAAAACCGGCTTCGGCGTCAGCCACAATAGGAACTAAATATTCTTTTTTGTCTGCAGTCCCGTTAACCACTTGTATTTGATCTGCTCTCAATAAAGCGTTATTGATACGTTTTACAACCAATGGAACACTGTTAGCAGGATATAAAGATTGGTCAGGATACATTTCGCCGGCTACGTTTGCATCAGCAGCAACTTGCCATCCGCTCAAATAAATGGCGTCTAATCCTGCTTCTACTTCTTGAATGGCTTGGTTTCCGGTAAGCGCGCCAAGTCCGGCTACAAAATCCTGAGCATTTAGTTTATTCCATAAAGTGTTCGCTCCAATTCTGGCTACGCTATGTTCTATTTGATACGAACCTTGCAATTTCACCACTTCTTCAGCAGTATATGGTCGCTCAATGCCATTCCATCTTGGGTTTGTAATCCAGTCGGTAACTAATTCTTGAATTCTTGTTTCTGTAGTTTTCATAGTGTTTATAAAGGTTTAATGGTGTTTAATAATTTTTTATTGAAATTGATTTTATTGAAATTTTAAATGTATTTGTATCCTGGAATAGTCAAAAACTCGATAAAATTGTCGTTCACGACCAGAATATCTAATAATTGTTCTGCCAATCTGTATTTTTGTTTTTCGTGATTCTCATCTCCAACGAGCTTTCTTATTTTTTCAAATTCTTCCATAGCCAGTCGGTGATAGTATTTTTCAGTCAGGACTTTTTGATTATCTAAAACCACTTTGTTTTGCAGCCATTGCCACAATTGTGATCTTGAAATCTCAGCAGTAGCAGCATCTTCCATTAAATTGTGCAAGGCCGCGGCGCCTTGTCCGTTGAGCCATGAAGCAATATATAAAACCGAAATACTGATGTTTTTTCGAACACCTTGCTCGGTAATGGTTCCTTTTGGCGTTTCCAGTAAATCACTTTCGGTAACGTATACGTCTTCTCTTTTTACCTGAATTTGGTTTTGGTTTGGCATGTATTTGTCGAATACCGTCATGGCAAGCGGAACCAAATCTGGATGTGCAACCCAAGTGCCGTCATGACCATTTTTTACTTCCCGTTCTTTGTCCGCAATTACTTTATCGAAAGCAATTTTATTGGCTTCTTCGTTGTTTTTTATCGGAATTTGTGCCGCCATTCCGCCTATTGCGTGAATATTTCGTTTGTGGCATCTTTGTATAACCAATTGGGAATACGCACTCATGAATGGGGCAGTCATAGTCACCTGATCTCTATTTGGAACAAGAAAAGCTGGATTTTTTCTTAGTTTTTTGATGTATGAAAAAATGTAATCCCATCGACCGCAATTAAGGCCTACAATATGCTCTTTCAGTTCAAAAATGATTTCATCCAATTGAAAACTGGCCGTAATGGTCTCTATCAAAACTGTAGCTTTGAATGTTCCGTTATTTACACCCAAATATTCCTGCGTGAATTCGAAAACCTCATTCCACCATCGCGCTTCCAGATAATGTTCCAGTTTTGGAATGTAAAAATAGGGCGCCGTTCCATCCTCAATAAGTTGTTTGTAATTATGGAAAGCATACAAACCAAAGTCAATTAGCGATCCCGAAGTTTGTTCTCCATCAATCAAAATATTTTTTTCCGCCAAATGTAATCCTCGTGGTCTGACAAGCAGAACAGCAGTTTTGTCGTTCAGGCTGTATTTTTTATTTTTTATCTTGTCTTCAAGAGTGATGGTTTTATTCACCGCGTCTTTCAGGTTTTGCTGTCCTGACATTAGGTTGCTCCACGTAGGCGAAGTACTATCTTCAAAATCAGCCATGAAGGTTTTTGCTCCGGAATTCAAGGCATTGATCACCATTTTTCTGTCGACCGGTCCTGTTATTTCGACTCTTCGGTCTAATAAATCCTTGGGTGTTTGCGCCGCTTTCCAATTGCTTTCTCGGATGCTTTTTGTTTCAGCAGGAAAAGTGGGCAAGACCCCCTGATCAAATAAATCCTGTTGTTTTTTTCGTTCTTCTAAAAGGTCGAGTCTTTTTTTGTTGAAATTTTCATGAAGTAAAGACAAAAAAGTCATGGCTTCATCAGTTAAGATTTCCGGGTACTGATCGGTGGTTTCTTCTGAAAAATTTAACAAATTTTTCGAATATACTTCTTTAAAATTCATTTTTTAACACATTTAAATTGATACTATTAAACTTTTGCTGATAATTATTAATTATTCAACACTGCAATACTACAAAAAGTTTTTTACAAAACAAGCGAACGTACGCTAAAAATTAAAAATATTTTTTTTGGCGTAAATATTTTTTACATTATCTTTGAAATATGAATATAGAAAAGGATTATATCAAGTTAATTTTTGGACTTAAACTCAAGCAGGCTCGCACCAATAAAAAACTGTCTTTATTTGGTTTGGCAAAAATCACGGACCTTTCAAAATCGTACTTGAACGAAATTGAAAAAGGGAAAAAGTATCCTAAAACGGATAAAATTATTCTGTTAGCCGAAAAACTCGATATTTCCTATGACAATATGGTTTCCTTGAAACTGGATAATAATCTGGCACCCATTGGAGAAATCCTAAAATCTGGCATTCTGAAAGAGATCCCGTTGGATATTTTTGGGATTCAGGAAAATGATCTTATCGACATTATTGCTAACGCTCCTGCAAAAGTCAATGCGTTTATCAGTACGATTATTGAGATTGCGCAACATTATAATTTAACCAGAGAGAGTTTCTTCTTGGCTTCATTGCGTTCGTATCAGGAAGCGCACACCAATTATTTTGAAGATTTAGAGCTGAAGGTTTTGCAGTTTTCCAAAGCGTTTTACGTAAATATTGACACTAAAATTTCGATTGAAGAACTCACAGCAATATTAATGGAGGAATACGGATATACGATAAAAGAACTTGTTTTTTCGGAACAAGAACAATTGGGGGATTTGAGATCGATTTTTGTGCCAAAAAGCAAGACTTTGTTACTTTCATTAGATATTGACGAACCTCAAAAAGCATTTATTCTGGCCAAAGAAATTGCGTATAATTATCTCGCAATCACCGATAGACTGTATACGTTCAGTTGGATTAAATTTGATAATTTCGACCAAGTTCTGAATAATTTTTATGCTTCATACTTTGCGGGAGCATTGCTTATTCCACGACAGAAACTGATAGACGAACTGAATTTATTTTTGTCCAAAACAGATCCGAAACCTCAGGAAATGATTGCTTTGATGAGCGGGTTTAATGTTTCTCCGGAATCATTCTACCAAAGATTGACCAATATTTTGCCAAAAGATTTTCAGTTAAAAAATCTTTTTTTCCTGCGATTGTCCCATCAAAAAGGAACGGACACCTATCAGATAAAGAAAGAATTACACATCACCAATCAGCAGGAGCCGCATGCGAATGAAATGAATGAGCATTACTGCCGAAGATGGGTTTCGATACGCACAATTGAGGAGTCTTTGAAGCAAAATAAAAACCACTTTTTTGATGCACAAATCTCCAGTTATGAAAACAGTAAAAATGAATATCTTGTTTTTTCATCCGCAACACCGGATCCGTTCAAGGTAGATTGTATCCGCAGTATTTCAGTAGGGATTTTAATTACTCCGGCCGTGAAGAAAAAATTTAAGTTTATGGAAAACGACTCCATTAAAAAACAAATTGTTGGGGTTACCTGTGAGACCTGTGCGGTAAAAAATTGTTTGGAACGTGCTTCTCCACCAATTCAGTTAGAGCAAAAAATGCGAAACGAGAATACGGAAGCGATTGTTCAAAAATATATGGCGAAATTCAATTGACTTTAAAACTCTTGTTATTTAATTGTAAATAAAGCGGTTACGGTTAGTTTGTATTTAAATAATTTTTATCTTCGTAAGAATTAACCTTAAGTATATTAACTTGATAAAAAAAGTAATGCCATTTAATTTTGTTCTTCTAACAATTTCTATACTGCTTTTTGGATCTTGTGCTGACGATTCTGAAATCTCCGCGGATTCTGCTAAATCTATTGATCGTAACGAGTACATTAAACATGAAAAAAAATAGAAAATCCTTATTCTGTAAATAATTATCAGTAGAGCATTATCTAATAACAAACCTATAGATCGAGTGAGTGGCTATACGTTACCGCAATTAGAGCAAGCACCAGTGGGAGCAAGATCGTGATGGGAATGGCGCGATAATATCAAAAACAAATACGATAATCCAACTGAGATTTTTGCAGAAGAATTATTTAATAATTGGCAAGACTAAAAATATGAAGAATATACTATTTTTATTGCTCATACTGCTTTTTAGTAGCTGTACAGAACAAGGAGGAGATAGAAACCATAATTATACTATTATAAATAATTCAAGTGTTGAGATAGAAATCATTCCTTATTATAATGGTGTGAAAAATATATCCAATAAAGTAATTCTAAATAACGCTGATAAAATCAACAAAACTTTCACGGATACTCCACCCTACGGGCCGGATTTTTAATGCAATACATACCTTTCTTGGGTTCTTCGGTTCAAAATAATTTAACACATATTGAGATTACTTTTAACAACACGAAAAAGGTAATTTATCAAGAATGTACTGCAACAAATCAATGTTTTAATCAAGCTAGAAACATTTTTAATCCAATGTTTAGAGATGAACGCACCGAAGTTTACACCATTACTCCGGAAGATTATCAAAACGCGCAAGACTGCGGTGGGAATTGTAATTAAGTACTATGGAAAATAAATGAGGCTTAGTATTTTGTATAGACTAAGTCTTTGTTGAAATAAAGGCTGTCTCCATTACGAAGACAGCCTTTATTTTATGTTACACAGTAGTAAGATCCTGCAATACTTAATGAAATATATAAAGTGTTAGCACAATAACCCATTTTATAAGACGACTAGGCTCGATTTGACAATGGCGTTAATGTCGATATTGTTGTGTTTTTTATAGAAGTTAAAATGAAATTTCAGGATTCATTTTAAGGAGTAGAATATACTTAGAAACAGATTTCGCCATTTCATTGGTGCAGTCCATATTTTTAGGCCCGTGTATTTTTAGAACATCAAAAGAGATGATGTTAGTTTAGTTTTTTTGCTTATAAAAGTAAATTTAGGAGTTTGACGACAATTTTTTTAAAGTTGTTAAAATTGTATTTAGTGACTTTTTAAGAATTTGAAAAATAAACCATGCAAAAATTATTGATATGATACGTTTAATGTGAATATTTTAAGGATTATTGTTTTCATTTGCAATCGTTAAATTTTAAAATATATTGTTTTTGTTGTGCTAAATGACAGATTTACAATGTATTAAGTGCCGGGTTTAAGTAAATTATTAACTTCGGGGCTTTAGCACTTTAAAATGATTATAAATTATAACGAAAAGGTTGTAGTTCACTACTAATTGCTCTATTTTTGTGTGATTCTTAAATTAATTCATTCAAATTCCTATGGCAAAATCTGCATTATTAAAGTCATCGATAGCAAAAAAAGTCGCTATGGCGCTTTCTGGACTTTTCTTAATTTTATTTTTAGCACAACATTTTTTTATAAACAGCACCTCCGTTTTTAGTCCTGACACTTTCAACTCCATTTCGCATTTTATGGGAAATAATCCGTTGGTTCAGTTTGTAATCCAACCCATTCTTATTTTAGGTGTTGTATTTCACTTTGTAATGGGTATCGTTTTGGAAATCAAAAATAACAGTGCCAGACCAATTTCTTACGTTAAGAACAACGGCGCGGCTAATTCCTCTTGGGCTTCAAGAAATATGATTGTTAGTGGTTTAGTAGTTCTTGCTTTTATACTACTACATTTTTACGATTTCTGGGTTCCTGAAATGGTGTATAAATATGTAGCGGTTAATCCGCTTGACGAAACCAGATATTTCGCTGAGTTGACGCATAAATTTGAAAGTGGTATTCGTACGGCAATTTATTGCGTTTCGTTTCTTTTGTTATCGTTACACTTGTGGCATGGTTTCAATTCCTCCTTTCAATCTGTAGGTTTTAATAATAAATATTCAAAATCGTTGCATACATTAGGATATGCTTTTGCAATTGTAGTTCCTTTTGGCTTCATTTTTATTGCATTATTTCATCATTTCAATCATTAATATTCAATTATAAATGGCATTAGATTCAAAAATTCCTACAGGTCCAATTGCGGACAAATGGACAAATTATAAAGATCATATTAATTTAGTAAACCCTGCTAACAAACGTAATTTAGATATAATTATAGTGGGTACAGGTCTTGCTGGAGGTTCTGCTGCTGCAACATTAGCAGAATTAGGATATAACGTAAAAGCATTTTGTTTTCAAGATTCACCCCGTCGTGCGCACTCCATTGCTGCACAAGGAGGAATCAACGCTGCAAAAAATTATAAAGGAGACGGTGACTCAGTTCACAGATTGTTTTACGACACTGTAAAAGGCGGAGATTATCGTGCTCGTGAGGCTAACGTACACCGTTTGGCAGAAGTTTCCGGTAATATTATTGATCAATGTGTGGCACAAGGTGTTCCTTTGGCTCGTGAATATGGAGGGTTATTAGATAACCGTTCTTTTGGCGGAACTTTGGTTTCTCGTACTTTTTACGCACAAGGACAAACAGGGCAACAATTGCTTTTGGGTGCTTACTCAGCAATGAATCGCCAGATAGGTCGTGGTAAAGTAAAAATGCACAACCGTCATGAAATGCTGGATTTAGTAATCGTAAACGGAAAAGCAAGAGGAATTATCGCTCGTAACTTAGTTACCGGTGAAATAGAAAGACACTCTGCTCATGCTGTTGTTATTGCTTCTGGAGGCTACGGAAACGTTTTCTTCTTGTCAACTAATGCAATGGGAAGTAACGCTACTGCTGCCTGGAAAATCCACAAAAAAGGAGCTTTCTTCGCTAATCCTTGTTACACACAAATTCACCCTACTTGTATTCCTGTTTCAGGAGACCACCAGTCAAAATTGACATTAATGTCAGAATCATTGCGAAATGATGGACGTATTTGGGTTCCTGCAAAATTAGAAGATGCGCAAGCGATTCGAGAAGGAAAGAAAAAAGCAACCGATTTATCAGAAGATGAAAGAGATTATTTCTTAGAAAGAAGGTATCCTGCCTTTGGTAACTTAGTGCCTCGTGATGTAGCTTCCCGTGCTGCCAAAGAAAGATGTGATGCAGGTTTTGGAGTAAACAAAACAGGTGAAGCAGTTTATTTGGATTTTGCGGCAGCTATTCAACGGTACGGAAATGAACAAGCGTATGTGAAAGGATTGGATACTAATGATACTAAATTAGTAACTAAATTAGGTACTGAACTTGTAAAAAGTAAATACGGGAACTTGTTCCAAATGTATTATAAAATTGTAGATGAAGATCCTTATACTGCTCCAATGATGATTTACCCTGCGGTACATTATACAATGGGAGGTACTTGGGTTGATTATAACTTGCAAACTACTATTCCGGGTTGTTTTTCCATTGGGGAATCGAACTTCTCAGATCATGGAGCTAACAGACTTGGAGCTTCGGCTTTGATGCAAGGTTTAGCAGATGGGTATTTCGTATTGCCATATACTATTGGAGATTATTTAGCTCCAGACATTAAAATGGGTGCCATATCTACAGATTTACCTGAATTTGTTGCTGCTGAAAAAGCGGTAAAAGACCAAATCGAAAGATTCATGAACAATAAAGGAACACATTCTGTTGACTATTTTCATAAGAAATTAGGGAAAATTATGTGGGACAAAGTGGGAATGGCTCGTAATGAAAAAGGATTAAACGAAGCAATTGTAGAAATTGCTGCTTTGCGTGAAGAGTTTTACAAAGAAGTAAAAGTTCCCGGAGATGCGAATGGTTTGAATCAAGAATTGGAGAAAGCAACTCGTGTTGCCGATTTCCTTGAATTGGGGGAATTATTTGCTAAAGATGCATTACACCGTAATGAATCTTGCGGAGGACATTTCCGTGAAGAATACCAAACTGAAGAAGGAGAAGCACAACGTGACGATGAGAATTTTGCTTACGTAGCAGCATGGGAATACACTGGGAAACCAAGCGAAGCAATTTTACATAAAGAGCCGTTGGTATTTGATAACGTGAAATTAGTTCAAAGAAGTTATAAATAATTTAGTCTAATGTCTAACGTCTTAAAGTCAAGTGACTCCATGTCAATCGACTTTCGACTTTCGACTCTATGACTTTCAAACTAAAAATATGAAACTTACATTAAAAATATGGCGTCAGAAAAATGCCGCTGCAGAAGGTAAAATAGTTGAGTATCCTATAGATCATATTGAGCCAGACATGTCATTTCTTGAAATGCTTGACATTTTGAATGACGAATTGATCATGAAAGGGGATGAACCAGTTGCATTTGATCACGATTGTCGCGAAGGAATTTGCGGAATGTGTTCTTTGTATATCAATGGGGAAGCGCACGGACCAGACCGTGGCGTTACCACTTGTCAATTGCACATGAGAATGTTCAAGGATGGTGACACCATTTTTATTGAGCCGTTTAGAGCTAAAGCTTTTCCTGTAATAAGGGATTTAGTGGTCGATAGAAGTTCTTTTGACAGGATTCAACATGCGGGAGGATTTATATCCGTAAACACCTCAGGAAATACTATCGATGCTAATACGATCCCTATTAATAAGGAAGATGCAGATAATGCTTTTGATGCGGCTACTTGTATTGGTTGTGGAGCTTGTGTGGCGAGTTGTAAAAACTCATCGGCGATGCTTTTTGTCGCTGCAAAAGTATCTCAATATGCGTTGTTGCCACAAGGAAGAATTGAAGCTACTGACCGTGTATTGAATATGGTGAGCCAAATGGATGCGGAAGGTTTTGGGAACTGTACCAATACTGGAGCTTGTGAAGTAGAATGTCCAAAAGGAATTTCTCTTGAAAATATTGCCAGAATGAATAGAGAATATTTATCGGCCAGTTTAAAAGGGTAAACATTTAGTCCTAAAGGTCAAACTCAAAGGACAAGGATTGCATAATAATTTAAAACGCATTCAATGTCAAAGTTGAATGCGTTTTTTTATGTAAAATAATCTATTATACACTAATCTTTCCATCCCCAAGGTGCAGCAGGCGTACCTACTGTTTTTGTCAAATCAAATTTCACGGTAAACAGTCGGTCAGAACCGATGCGCCTTAGGTTGTACGTGAAAGAAGTTTCGTCAAGAGTAATCCACCAAACATTTGCAGCAGCATTTGGAATCAAATCACAGGTTTCCTCATCTGCCGGAAAAAACTGAAGCGTTGCTGACCCCGCATTAGTGGTTGTCCCTCCATATTGTGTCACCTTATCCTCCGAGCCATCTTCGTGGCGGTGGTCGTGTTTCAACTGGATGCGATCATTTTCATAAGCAAGTACCCATGTTCTTGATTTGTCGTCTCCTACAAAAAACGGAATCCGAATCGTTTTTTCATCGCAGTTGCGGACATGCATCACCAGTTTTTTATCCCGAAAAGTATCATTGGTTGCACCCTCTGTGACTGTTCCTTCAAAGGATTTCCCACATTGTTTTTGTAGGTTTTCCCAAAATTGTTTCGCTCCCGATTTTTCCTGTCCAAAAATAAAAACAGAAAAGAGAAAAGAGTATACAAGAAATATCTTTTTCATAAAGTCATTTTTTAGCTAATATAATGAACTTATGGTGTTGTGATATTTCTTATTTTTATAAAAAATAAAGTAAAATGAAAATTATCCTAATTCAAGCTCCTTTAGTTTGGGAAAACCCAAAAGCCAACCGAAACTATTTCGAAGAAAAAATCAGTGCACTTACTGAAAAGGTAGATTTGATTGTGCTTCCTGAAATGTTCACAACGGGCTTTACGATGAATCCAAAGGATGTTGCAGAAACAATGCAAGGCGAAACCATTGTATGGTTACAATCATTGGCAAAAGCTACAAACAGTGCTATAACAGGAAGTTTAGTTATTAAGGAAAATGGAAATTTTTACAACAGAATGGTGTTTGTATTTCCTTCTGGAACAATTCAGTGCTATGATAAAAAACACTTGTTTACTTTAGCTGGCGAAGATAAAGTATATACTAGTGGCACCCAAAAAACGATTGTAAATTATTTAGATTGGAAAATTTGCCTTCAAATATGTTACGATTTGAGATTTCCTGTATTTTCCAGAAATTCAGAGGATTATGACTTGGTGATTTATGTTGCAAGCTGGCCAAAAATTAGAACAAATGCTTGGGATGCTTTATTGAAAGCACGAGCGATAGAAAACATGTGCTATGCTATTGGTGTCAATAGAATCGGTATTGACGCAAATGGTTATGAATACATAGGTCACTCACAAGCAGTCGATTTTCTGGGGAATTACATTCAAGAACCAATAGAAACAGAAGGTTTGTTTTTAGTAGAATTAGACCCAGAAAAAATGCTGGAAACCCGACAAAAATTGGGTTTTTTGAATGATAGAGATTCTTTTGAAATAGAAAACAGGTAACATTTATTTCTTCTTGTCGGTTTTCTTTTTAGGTTCCGGAATGTAGGGAAGACTTAAATCAAATGCCTGGTTGACGTCCCAATTTGCCCGAACAGGAATTTCTTTGGAAAAGTAAATCACTTCCTCGGCTTGACGTTTTTCTAAATAATTACCGGAATCCCATTCCTTGTTTTTATTGGCATCATAAATAATTCGGAGCGTGTACAGCTCGGGGTCAATTAAATTAAAATTTATTGTGGTGTTTTCCTCGGTATATTCAGTAGCTAAAACGTCCCCTTTTGCATTCGTGAGTTCAACAATGACGGGAAATTGTTTTGCTTTTTGCAACTGCACGGTCAGATTCCCATAATCAGCAGTGCTTTGAGTGTTTAATTTATACGTTAAAGTATCGTTTGTTTGTTCGAAAAAATCAGTTAACGCTCCAGGTAAAATTTCAAATGTATAATTTTCGGAAGGTTCTTTTATGAAATCAAAAAATAGCTTTTGATTGAATTCGTCGTATTTAGTGGTAAACGGCACTGCATCTTTTGCGTTATTGGTTAGGTTTATTTTCGAATTTTCGAAACGGGTTAAAGGAGTATTACTTTCTAATGTAAATTGCTCTCTAAATTTTAAGGTTCCGTTTTGCAGAGCTATGACGTTTAAAGTATCTTTTTTCTGATCTTTTATTTTAAAGTTGAATTTCGATTCATATTGACCTTTGGCTACAGCCAAATTTAGTGAATCAGCTTTAATGGGCTTGTACCAGATTTGAAGGGAATCTTTTTTTGGAAATTTAGTAATGACAGTAGGCAGAAGATCGTTGTTGTTTTTTAAAATTATTTTGGGCCTGTCATCAGCAGAATTTATTAGTCCCTCATACCCTACTAACAAACGGTTTCCTGAGGCTTGACTAGGCTTAAATGTTTTGAAAGGAAGTGTTTCCTTAAATAATTCTAACTCATAAATAGTGTCATTTGGAATCGTAATAAAGTCTTTGCTAAATCCAATTTTATCTGTTTTTGGGTTGTATTTATTGTTGCTGTTGTAGTCTTTCATGGCTACAAGAAGATATTTCCCTGCTTTTAAATTCTCTAAACGAAACGTCTTCAAGCTGTCCAATGTGTTGGTTACATATCTTGGGGTTTCGGTATAAACAACGGAGTCCTTGAAACTGTCATTGACTTCGTAAAGCATAACTGATACGAATGATTCCACTTCTTTTTCATACGCACTTTTCAGAGTACCGCCAAGGCTTAAAGAGTCAATATAATCGCCGGTAGAAAACACATATTTGAATTGATTTAACGGATTCCCTTCATTATTATCAGCAATACTTTGTCCAAAATTAAAGCTGTACGTGGTGTTGGGTTGTAGTGTATCTTTAATTTTTATGGTGATCGTTTTGCTTGCCGTTGTGGGTAAAACCAATGGATCGTTCTTCATTGGTGGCGAAATAATCAATTGTTTGTTCAGGTTTTTTATTTTAATATTTTCGTCAAATACCAACTTAATCTCATCTCCTTTGAAGTTTGTGTTGAAGTTTTCCGGGAAACTCATTTTCAAAACAGGCGCAATAGTATCTTTTAATCCCCCGGTGATAGAGCCTCTTTTGGCACAACCAGCTACAATAAAAAGCAATAATAAGAAGGCGTATTTTAAATTGTTTTTCAACATATCAAATCATAATTAGAATTTACAAAATAACAATTATAATTCATGTGATTGCTATTTTTTATAAAATTATTATGCGTAATAAATTCAACTTGCCTTTTGTGGGGACCTTGTTTTTTCTTTTTAATGTTTAATTTTACACTGAAAAATAATTGTAGTTATAATTCGCAGTGGTAGTAGAGTTTTTCAACTAAAGTAGCGTTGCGCTCAAAACATAAATAATGAGGAAAATAGAACACATTGGGATTGCAGTTAAGAATTTAGAAGTTTCTAATAAAGTTTTTGAAAAGCTTTTTGGAGCTCCGGCCTACAAATTCGAGGCGGTAGAAAGTGAAGGAGTAACAACTTCTTTTTTTATGAATGGGCCTAATAAAATTGAGCTTTTAGCAGCTACCAATCCAGAAAGTCCTATTGCTAAGTTTCTTGAAAAAAAGGGAGAAGGCATACACCACATTGCCTTTGACGTAGAAGATATAGTTTTAGAAATTGCGCGTTTAAAAAAAGAAGGTTTTATTGTATTAAATGAAATTCCTAAAAAAGGGGCTGATAACAAGCTAGTTGTCTTTTTGCATCCAAAAAGTACGAATGGCGTTTTGATTGAGTTGTGTCAGGAAATAAAATAAGTGTTTTCAGGATAATTCATTTAGTATTCTACTATTCAGCAAGTTTCTGCTTGAAAGCAATGAATCATTGAAATATTATTGAAATCTAAGTCAAAATATTTGGAGTACATGAAAAATAGTAGTAATATTGCACACTCTTAACCGGTCCTATAGCTCAGCTGGTTAGAGCACCTGACTCATAATCAGGTGGTCCCTGGTTCGAGCCCAGGTGGGACCACAGTTTAAGTTTAAAAGCCTTCAAAATAATTTTGAAGGCTTTTTTTTAAAACCGAAGCTAAAAAAATGCATCACAAATTAGAAATGATAATAAAGCACATTTTAGATTTAATAAATATTTTGTATCATTAATTGTGCTATTTATGAAGATTGGAACAAATAAATTTATTTTTTTAATCGTTTTCTTTTTTGCCTTTGCGAATAGCACAATTGCTCAGACTCCTCCTCCTCCTCCTTCGGAGCCCCCTACTGCGGTTCCTATAGATGAATACATTTATATCGCAATTATAGTCTCGTTGATTTTTGGCACAATGCTGATATATAACAGTGTGAAAAAAAACCTTAAATAAAGAGTGTTTTGTATTATTGGGTTTTGTAAAGCCTAGTCACGTATTTACCAATGACATCAAATTCAAGATTTATTTTTGTGCCAACTTCAAAAGTTTTAAAATTAGTATGTTCGTATGTATAAGGAATAATGGCGACACTAAACTGATTTTTCTTTGAGTTCACAACCGTTAAGCTGACGCCGTTTACCGTAATGGATCCTTTCTCAATGGTAATGTTGTTCCAATTTTCCTCATATTCAAAAGTGTAAAGCCAGCTGCCGTTGGTCTGCTCGGCAGTGATGCAGGTGCCCGTTTGGTCTACATGTCCCTGAACAATATGTCCGTCCAGCCTATCTCCCAGCTTCATTGCTCTTTCCAGATTGATACTGTCTCCAACTTTCCAATCCGATAAATTTGTTTTTTTTATAGTTTCGTCTATTGCGGTTACGGTATAAAAAGTGTCGTTGATAGCAACAACCGTAAGACAGACCCCGTTATGTGCCACGCTTTGATCTATCTTAAGTTCAGTGGTAATTGATGCATTTATGGTAATATGAACGTTATTTTTTTCTTTTTTTATTTCTTGGATGATACCAAGGGTTTCTATGATTCCTGTAAACATTTCTTGTTTTTTTTACTAAATTTGCACTTCAAAATTAGCAATAAATAACGGTATGTCATTATGAAAAAAGCAGAAAATATAATTGTCGGAATTTCTATTGGAGATTTAAACGGTATTGGAAGCGAAGTTGTTTTAAAAACATTTGAGGATTCTCGCATGTTAGAGTTGTGCACTCCAGTTATCTTTGCTAATGTCAAGTTGTTGTCTTTTGTTAAAAAAAGTTTTCAATCAACATCTTTGCTCCACGGGATCGACAAATTAGATCAAATCGTATTAGGCAAAATCAATGTATTAAACCTCTGGAAAGAAGGTGTGGATTTAAATCTTGGCAAGGATGATTCTAAGGCAGGGGAATATGCTATAAAATCATTTATTGCAGCGACGAAAGCACTCAAAGAAGGTGTTATAGACGTTCTGGTAACAGCACCAATAAATAAATTCAATATACAATCAGACGATTTTAAATTTCCGGGCCATACGGATTACCTAGACCAAGAACTAGAAGGCAATGCCTTGATGTTGATGGTTCAGGATAATTTGAGAATAGGATTGCTGACAGATCATATTCCGCTTAGTGAAGTCGCCTCACAGCTAACGGAAGAATTGATTGTGCGAAAAATCGAAACGGTCAGACAGACTTTGATCAAAGATTTTGGCATTAATAAACCCAAAATAGCAGTTTTAGGTTTAAACCCGCATTGTGGAGATGGCGGAGTCATAGGGACAGAGGATGACTTGATTATAAAACCTACATTAAAAAAAATGTTCGACAAAGGGATCTTAGTATTTGGTCCATTTGCTGCAGATGGTTTCTTTGGCAGTAATCAATACGAGAAATACGATGCCGTTATAGCAACCTACCACGATCAAGGATTGATTCCTTTCAAAACATTATCTTTTGGAAAAGGAGTAAATTATACTGCAGGCTTGCATAAAATAAGAACCTCACCAGATCACGGCACCGCTTATGATATAGCAGGCAAGGGAATAGCTGATTTTAACTCCTTCAAAGAGGCTGTATATCTGGCAATAGACATTTATCATTCCAGAAATCAATATGCAGAAATTAGCAAAAAACCATTGAAAACAAAAGAAAAGCAGTTGTGAACAAAAAAAAGTGAATAACATTATTAGATTTGCAATAATTTTATATCTTTGCACTCCCGAAGTTTAGGGGAAAATTGTTGTTGAAATGAAGAACACAAAAGAATATTTAATTCCTTTTATAGGATTAAAGCTAGGGAAACATCATTTTGAGTATCAAATCAGTAATGCGTTCTTTGAAATCTTTGATTATGATGAATATCAAGATTCAAAGATCAAAGTAAATGTAGTTTTAGAGAAAAAAAGCACACTGTTAGAGTTGCGTTTTAATCACAAAGGGGCTGTAAATGTGCCATGTGATCTTACCAGCGAAGATTTTGATCTGCCAATTGAGGGCGAAATGAAATTAATCGTTCGTTTTGATGAGGTTTACAATAATGACAACGACGAATTATTGATTTTGCCCCACGGAGAGTTTGAAATAAATATTGCACAATATATCTATGAAATGATTGTGCTGTCAGTCCCTTTAAGACGCGTTCATCCGGGCATACAAGATGGAAGTTTAAAGACTGAAGCCTTGACAAAACTCAATGAATTGACGATAAAGGAAGAAAAAGAAGAAAATAAAGAAGAAGAAAATATTGACCCGCGTTGGGACAAGTTAAAGCAACTATTAACGGATAAATAATATAGTAAAATGGCACATCCTAAGAGAAAAATCTCCAAAACAAGAAGAGATAAAAGAAGAACACATTACAAAGCTACTGTAGCACAGATTGCTACTTGTCCAATTACTGGAGAAGCACATTTATACCACAGAGCGTATTGGCATGAAGGTAAAATGTACTACAGAGGGCAAGTTGTTATAGATAAATCTGTAGCTGTTGCATAATACATTTTTTGTAAATGATATTCGAACTCTCACATCGTGAGAGTTTTTTTGTTGTTTGTAATTTTCGTTAAATAAGAAGTTCTAATTCAAAGAGAATGGAATTTTTTTTGTAATTTTCAAGTCTTTTAAAAATTTTCAAATGGTACCATTTGACTAGAAATAAACGCATACAATGAATACAATCACAGCCGCAATAACCGCTGTTGGAGCCTATGTTCCAGACTTTGTACTAACGAACAAAGCTCTTGAAGCCATGGTCGACACCAATGACGAATGGATCACCTCTCGTACAGGAATAAAAGAAAGAAGAATCCTTAAAGACAAGGACAAGGGAACTTCTTTTTTGGCCATAAAAGCCGCGCAGGATTTATTGGCCAAAGCGAACATTGACCCTTTAGAGATCGATCTACTAATTATGGCAACCGCAACGCCCGACATGCCAGTAGCGTCAACAGGCGTATATGTAGCAACCCAAATTGGAGCCACAAATGCTTTTGCTTATGATTTGCAGGCTGCTTGTTCCAGTTTTTTGTTTGGGATGTCAACAGCTGCTGCTTATATTCAATCCGGAAGGTATAAAAAAGTACTCTTAATTGGTGCTGATAAAATGTCTTCTATCGTGGATTATAAAGACCGATCTACTTGTATTATTTTTGGAGATGGTGCTGGTGCAGTACTCTTTGAACCTAACTATGAAGGATTAGGATTGCAGGATGAATACTTGCGCAGTGATGGAATTGGCAGAGATTTTCTTAAAATTGATGCCGGCGGATCACTTAACCCTGCCTCTTTTGAAACGGTAAGAGACAACAAACACAACATTATTCAAGACGGGAAAACAGTGTTTAAATACGCCGTAACCAATATGGCAGATTCAAGCGAATTAATTTTGAAAAGAAATAATCTGACAAATGAAGATGTCGATTGGCTGGTTCCTCATCAAGCCAATAAACGTATAATTGATGCGACAGCCAACAGAATGAATTTAGAAGAATCTAAAGTATTAATGAATATCGAAAAGTACGGAAATACAACTTCTGCCACTTTACCATTAGTGCTTAGTGATTTTGAACATCAGTTCAAAAAAGGAGATACGATAATTTTGGCTGCTTTTGGAGGTGGATTCACTTGGGGATCTATTTATCTAAAATGGGCATACGACAAAAAATAAATTTAAACTAAAAACAAATAATTATGGATTTAAAAGAAATTCAAAATCTAATCAAGTTTGTCGCAAATTCAGGAGTTGCAGAAGTTAAACTAGAGATGGATGACGTGAAAATCACCATCAGAACAACCTTAGAAGGAAATGTCACTGAGACTACTTATGTACAGCAAATGCCCGCTCAAGGAGTGCTTCAGCAACCATTAGCTCCACAACAAGTGGCTCCCGTTGCAGTTGTTCCGGCAGTACCTGCGATAGAAAACGCTCATTTCATCACTATAAAATCTCCAATTATTGGAACTTTTTATAGAAAACCATCGCCAGATAAACCAATGTTTGTTGAAGTAGGTAAAACAATTTCTAAAGGTGACGTACTTTGTGTAATTGAAGCAATGAAATTATTTAATGAAATTGAATCTGAAGTTTCTGGTAAAATCGTAAAAATATTGGTTGACGATATGTCGCCAGTTGAATTTGACCAACCTTTATTCTTAGTAGATCCATCATAAGAAATTATAAATTATAAATTTTGAATGATGCTTTTTCATTATTTGAAATAATTTAAAATTTAAAATTCAACATTTAAAATTGCAAAACAAGATGTTTAAAAAAATATTAATTGCAAATAGAGGAGAAATTGCGTTACGCGTAATTAGAACTTGCAAGGAAATGGGGATCAAAACAGTAGCGGTGTATTCTACTGCAGATGCCGAAAGTTTACATGTAAGGTTTGCTGACGAAGCCGTTTGCATAGGACCACCTCCAAGCAACTTGTCCTATTTGAAAATGTCAAATATAATTGCCGCCGCAGAAATTACAAATGCAGATGCAATACATCCAGGATATGGATTCCTTTCTGAAAACTCTAAGTTTTCTAAAATTTGTCAAGAACATGGAATCAAATTCATTGGAGCTTCTCCAGAAATGATTGATAGAATGGGAGATAAAGCTTCTGCAAAATCGACTATGATAGAAGCGGGTGTTCCTTGTGTTCCGGGTTCAGTTGGGATTTTAGAATCCTATGAACAAGCGCTACAGCTTTCAAGAGATTTTGGCTTTCCCGTAATGCTTAAAGCTACTGCCGGTGGTGGTGGAAAAGGGATGAGAGCAGTTTGGAAAGAAGAAGATTTGTTGAAAGCCTGGGAAGATGCCCGTCAGGAATCAGCCGCAGCTTTTGGAAATGACGGAATGTATTTGGAGAAATTAATCGAAGAACCTCGTCATATTGAAATTCAAGTTGTAGGAGATGCTTACGGAAAAGCCTGTCATCTTTCAGAAAGAGATTGTTCTGTTCAAAGACGTCACCAAAAATTGACCGAGGAAACTCCATCACCGTTTATGACCGATGAATTGCGTCAGAAAATGGGGGAAGCAGCTGTAAAAGCAGCCGAATATATTAAGTATGAAGGTGCTGGAACGGTTGAGTTTTTGGTGGATAAAAACCGTAACTTTTATTTCATGGAAATGAATACCCGTATTCAAGTGGAGCATCCTATTACAGAACAGGTTATTGATTACGACTTAATTCGGGAACAAATTATGGTTGCTGCCGGAATATCTATTTCAGGTAAAAATTATTTACCACAGTTGCACGCCATCGAATGTAGAATTAATGCAGAAGATCCTTATAATGATTTCCGTCCTTCTCCAGGAAAAATTACAACACTTCACATGCCCGGTGGACATGGTGTTCGTTTAGACACTCACGTTTATTCAGGATATACAATTCCGCCAAATTACGATTCTATGATTGCAAAGTTAATTACTACTGCACAAACTCGTGAAGAAGCAATTAGTAAAATGAGAAGAGCCTTAGACGAATTTGTGATTGAAGGAATAAAAACTACCATTCCTTTTCACAGACAGTTGATGGATGATCCTCGCTATATTGCAGGTGATTACACAACCGCTTTTATGGATACGTTCAAAATGAACGACCCAGAATAGCAGATTTACATATCTATAATAAAAAACCTTGCAGCGATGCAAGGTTTTTTTGTTTAGAACCACTACAAAAAAACAAAGCGGGTAATTTATACCCACAACACGCTACGTTTTACCCACATTTCTCCTTATTAAAAAAAAACATATTTCATTAAACACCTCTATTACAGATATTTAATGACACAGCGCCTTCCTTTATAACTCTGGTACAATTATTTCAATTACTTGAACAATAATAAGTAACAATAATAATCTATAAATAAAACAGTATGAAAAAGTTAATGGTATCAGCAGCAATTGTAATAGCGAGTTTTTCAACATATACAACTACAGCTCAAACAACAACTACACCAGCAAAAACAGCCTCAATTCAAGAAGAATATATTGAAGTGAAAAATGAAGAAGTGCCGGAAGCTGTAACAAAAGCGCTAAAAACGGCTTACCCAGATGCAATTCTAGACAAAGCATATACAAATGCAAATAAAGAATATAAACTGGATGTGACTGTTGGGAACAAAAAAGGAAATCTTTTTGCAGATGCTACTGGGAAATGGATTCAAAAATAAAGCATTAAAACAATAACAATTTAAAAAAAAACACTATGAAAAAGTTAATTTTATCAGCAGCAATTATTTTAGGAAGTATGACAGCATTTGCCACTACAGTTCCAACTTCAAATGAACTAGTACAAACGCTATCCATTCAAGAGGAATATGTAGAGGTACAAGTAGAAAATGTTCCGGATGCTATTAAAACCGCTTTACTAGCAGCACATCCAGACGCTGTTCTGGACAAAGCACACGTAAATGCTAACAAAGAGTATAAATTAGAAGTGACTGCAGCAGCGAAAAAAGTTATTCTTTTTGCAGATGAAACTGGGAAATGGATTCAAAAATAAAGCATCAAAACAATAACAATTTAAAAAAAACACTATGAAAAAGTTAATTTTATCAGCAGCAATTATTTTAGGAAGCATGTCTGCATTTGCAACAATACTTCCCGTTCAAAACCCACAAAATCAATCTGTTTTACT
Source organism: Flavobacterium sp. LB2P53 (assembly GCF_003970305.1). NCBI lineage: Bacteria > Pseudomonadati > Bacteroidota > Flavobacteriia > Flavobacteriales > Flavobacteriaceae > Flavobacterium > Flavobacterium sp. LB2P53. The sequence goes on along the minus strand of NZ_RYDG01000011.1, from coordinate 46,229 downwards.
ACAAGAAAAATATACTGAAGTACAAGCAGAAGCCGTTCCTCAAGCAATAAAAACAGCTATGGAAAAAGCATATCCCGGAGCAATTCTGGGAAAAGCATACATCAATAAAAATAAAGAATACAAACTAGAAATTACAGTTGGAGACCAGAATGCTACTGTTTATGCGGATGCTGAAGGAAACTGGATAAATAAATAATTTAGGTGAGTTATGTTTAAAAAGAGAGATTGTTTTAACAGTCTCTCTTTTTTTGCAAAAAATTAGCTAAATACAAATTTAATACCTTTATTTTAGCCATAAAGTTAAAATACAATGGCTAAAATTTTATTGATTGAAGATGATGTTGCTTTTTGTAAATTATTAGAAAAATTTCTGGTAAAAAACGATTATGAAGTAACGGCTACATTTTCAGCTGAAGAAGCAAAATCTCAAATCAAAAACAATGAATTTGACCTCATCATTACGGATTTAAGACTTCCAAATTATGATGGAATTAAACTTATGTCAGAAGTCAAGAGTACCCATCCTAATGTTCCCGTCCTCTTAATGACGGGATATTCTGATGTGAATACTGCTGTAAAAGCCATGAAAAATGGGGCGGCAGATTATATTTCTAAACCATTCAATCCCGAAGAAGTTTTATTGGTTATTCAAAATTCTCTTCAAATGGAAACGCACACTAATTCTGATAAAGTAATTTCTGAACCTAAAACTGACAATAAAAAAAATAAAAAACCGACTAGTGAATTTGTGAAGGGGATCTCAAAAGCATCTCAAAAACTGGCAGAATATATCCAACTCGTCAGCCCAACAAATATGTCAGTTTTAATCATCGGCGAAAGCGGAACGGGAAAGGAAGTTATTGCCAAAGGCATTCACCAGAACAGTTCCAGAACAAACAATAATTTCATTGCCGTAGACTGTGGATCGATCCCAAAAGAATTAGCTGCAAGTGAGTTTTTTGGCCATGTAAAAGGATCTTTTACGGGAGCCATAAATGATAAAATTGGATTTTTCGAGGCAGCAAACAGAGGTACATTATTTCTTGACGAAATAGGGAATCTTTCCTATGAAAATCAAATCCAACTATTGAGAGCACTCCAAGAAAGAAAAATTAAGCCTGTAGGAAGCAATAAAGAAATTGATGTAGACATCAGAATCATCACCGCCACAAACGAAGACTTACGGGAAGCGGTAAAAAATGGGACATTCAGAGAGGATTTGTACCATAGAATAAATGAGTTCTCTATACATTCCCCCTCTTTGGTAGATCGTGACGAAGATTTGATGCTCTTTTCTGATTTTTTTCTTGAAAAATCAAATCAGGAATTAAACAAAAAAATCATTGGGCTTTCTGCTGAAGTAGTTACAATTTTTCAAAACTACAGATGGCCGGGCAATCTGCGTGAGCTTCAAAATTGCATCAAAAGGGCCACGCTCTTGTCGCAAGGAGATTTCATTGAAAAATCAGCACTACCCGCAGAATTTTTTCAAAATGAAAACCTAGACACCTCTGATCTGTCTTTGTCTCAAAACGAAAAAGAAGTCATTCAGGAAGCTTTAGCTAAAACCAATAACAACAAAACAGAAGCTGCTAAATTATTGAAAATCAACAGAAAAACACTGTATAATAAATTAAAATTATACAATATCAATTAGTTTAATTCCTTTTCTAACAGGACAAAAAGAGCTGTTATTTTGAGCTTCAAATTAATTGAAGCCATGGTTATTTCTTCAAGTGTTAAGTCTTCTTGCTCTAATACATCTAGAATAACACTGATTTCTGATGCGCTAATTTGCTTGAACATGGGCCCCATTTTATGAGCTGTATTCTTAATCTCCATAAAATCAATGTTTGAAACTGACCGATCTAAATTTTCTAAATTCTCTGCCGTACTTTTTATAAATGAGAGTAACACTTCTTTTAAAGCAACTATATCATTAGATAAAAAAGCGTTCAAGACTTTTAATGAATAAGGCCTTTCCTCCTTTGTTTGCTTGCTTTTTAGAATTCCTTCAAAGGGAACTGCGTCATTGTTCAAAATAGACTGTAGTGTTTTAAGCAGTATATTAGGAGAATAGGGCTTGCTGATTACAGTGGTAAATCCTGCGGTTGTGTAGTTGTTCAGATTTAAATCATTTCTTCCGGTGACCGCTATTACAGGTTGTTTTTCATACTCGTATTTAGAATTATCTATGAGTTCTTTCAAAAATAAAAACCCGTCCATAACCGGCATTTGAATATCGGTGATAATCAAATCAAAGGTAATATTTGATAGCGCATCAAGAGCTTCTTTTGCACTAGCAAAAGGGAATACAATATATTGGTTTTGTTTTAAAACTTCAGTTGTTAATTTCAACAAGCTTTCATCGTCATCTATCAGTATGGCTATATAGTGCTTTTTTGACGGATTCGCAGTAGTCTGTTTTTCGGAAACCGTGACATCAAAAAGTAAGGGGATTTGGATTGTAAACAAACTTCCCTTTCCTAATTCACTTTTCAAATGCAAAGCACCGCCTAGAATCGCTGTCATTTTTTTAGAAATGGTAAGTCCTAATCCTGTCCCGCCATATTTTTTCTCTATATTCTTATCGGCTTGAATGAATTCCTCAAAAATGAGTTCTTGGTTTTTTTCTGCTATTCCAATCCCGGAATCTTCTATTTGTATCGCTATCAATTGTGTTTCCAAGTAGATTTCAACACTAATTTTTATGAATCCTTTTTCAGTAAACTTGAACGCATTTCCAATAAGGTTTGATACTATTTGTCTTAAACGAAAAGGATCCCCAATGATTTTTTTTTCGAGATTAGGGTCAATTTCAACAATCAGTTGAATTGGTTTTTGTGCATAAACGGATTGAATGCTATTTGCCACTTCATAAATCATCTCGTACAGCGAAAACGGGATTTTTTCTATCGTGATTTTCCCAGCTTCAATTTGAGTAAAATCCAATAGATCCTGAACCAATTGTGAAATATAATCGGAGGAACCTTTGATGTTCTTGGTGTAATAGCATTGTTTACTGCTTAAATCGGAATTTCCCAATAATTCCGTATAGCCAATAATCGTGCTTAAAGGGGTTTTCAGGTCGTGGCTTACAGTTGCAATGAGTTGCTCCCGACTAATAAGTAATTTTTTGGATTTTAGATTTGCCTCCTCCAATTGTTTCTTATAGGATTGGGTTTTTGAGTAATCATTTAGAATTATAATCAAAAAAAACAAAGTAAGCAATAATCCAATTATAGCCGCAGAGGTTACAATTTGATTCGTTTTTGCTAAGGAATTCTCTCTATCCGAATAGTTTTTTGTGGTGTTTATTATAATTTCCCGTTCTATAGTGTTAAGGACTTTTCTTAGCTGGTCAGAGATTGAAAGTTCATTTTGCAATAATTTATTTTCCTCAAAATTCAATAATTTTTTCTTTTGGGATGTTTCTCTTTTTACCTCATTTAATAAATTTTTAGAAACCGTCAAAATAGAATCGGTTGCTTTTTTACTTAACGTATTGGTACTATCATCCGGAATGTTTTGATTTAAGTAGGCAACATATTTCTGAAGGACATTTCGTTGATAAATTCCCATTCTGGCGGGATCTTTTACAAAATCTTCTAATTCCAGTTTCCGCAAGGAAGACTCCATTTTAGTCAAATCACCAATCGCGTCGTCCACCGCATCTTCATTTTCAGTTTTATTTTTAATAAGTTTAAGTTGCTGAATATTTATCGTTTTCTTAGATAGCAATTGCTTGACACTGTCTAGTAAAGTGATTTGGTGTGGTGTGGAGACAAACAATTTCAAGGAATCAATTTCTGCTTTTAACAGCATATTTTTCTTCATATAGTTGTTAAAAATTTTTTCTGATTCTGATTGAATGGCTATTCGAGCTAAATTTTCCGTTTCATACGTATCAGAGAGCAAGTTGCTAACCCGTAAAATAGTATTGCTTTCCTCGGTAATTCTTTCTTCGGTTTTTGAAAAATTCTTGTTCTCGGAGTATAAAAACCAGCCCACACTGGCAAAAAGCACCGCCAAAACCAGATAACTCAGGAAAACTTTTATCGGAATATAACTTTTTTTGTTATTCATTTTTCAAAGATAAAAATTACAAAATTATTTAAAGTTAAGGTATTCAAAATATTTTGACACAAACAAAAAAACCCACGAAAAAGTGAGGCTTCCTATTTTTAAAATGATTTCTACAAGGTTTCTTTGAGCCATTTGAAAAATTCACCTTGCCAAACCTGCGCATTTTGAGGTTTTAGTACCCAGTGATTTTCTTCCGGGAAATACAAAAATCTACTTTTTATTCCTCGTAATTGTGCTGCTTGGAACGCTTCCTGTCCTTGTCCTATTGGTACACGAAAATCTTTTCCGCCTTGAATAATTAAAATAGGTTTGTTCCATTTCTCTACCAGAGTCATTGGGTTGAATGTCGTGTAGGTTTTTTGCGCTACAGCATTGTCTTTTTCCCAGTACGCACCGCCAAAATCCCAATTGCTAAAGAAAACTTCTTCGGTAGTCCCAAACATGCTTTGGGTGTTAAAAACACCATCATGGGCAATGAAGGTTTTGAATCGGTTGTTGTGCATTCCGGCCAGATAGAAAACAGAATACCCGCCGTAACTGGCACCAACGCATCCTAAACGAGTGGCATCAACATATTTTTCCTTAGCAACAGCATCAATCGCTGACAGGTAGTCATCAATTACTTGTCCGCCCCAATCTTTGCTGATTTGCTCATTCCATTCCACGCCATGACCTTGCATTCCACGACGGTTAGGAGCCACAACAATATAGCCGTTGGCAGCCATCAGCTGTAAATTCCATCGGAAGGAATAAAATTGTGTCAATGGAGATTGAGGTCCGCCTTGACAATACAAAAGCGTTGGGTATTTTTTTGAAGCATCAAAATTAGGAGGAAGAACCACCCAAACTAACATTTTTTTGCCATCTGTTGTCGTAACATATCTTCTTTCGGTTTTGCTTAGCGCCAAAGAATTATAAATTGTAGTATTGACATTAGACAGTTGTTTCCAAGTCTTTTTCTTCAGATTATAAGAAAAAAGTTCTGCCGCATGATTCATGTCGGTTCTCGTTACAATGATATTATCACCGGAAAACCCAACTAAATCATTGACATCAAATTCTCCATTGGTGACTTGGCGAACGGTAATTGCTCCCGAAGCTTCTGGATTGGTCAGACCAGGAAAATTAACTTCAAACAACTGCTTTGTTCCGTCTACAGGGGCAACAAAAAATATTTTTTCCCCGTCACTACTCCAGATAAAATTGTCTACTGTTCCATCCCAATTGGCCGTTAAGTTCATTTTCATTCCTTTGAAACTAACTATCAGGTCGTTTTTATCTGCCTCATACCCATCTCGTTTCATTTGCAACCAAGTCAAATTTCCGGTTGGAGAAAATTGTGGAGCGGTATCATATCCAAGGTTTTCTTCGGTTCTATTACTTGTTTTCCCAGTTTTCAGGTTGTATTCATAGATATTGGTGTTGGTAGAAAGAGCATAGTCAGTTCCTGCTTTTTTCTTGCTTACGTACAGAATACTTTTGCTGTCTGGCGACCAAATGTAATCTTCATCACCACCAAAAGGTTTTTGTGGACTGTCGAAATTTTCGCCTTTCAGAATGTCAATTCCCATAGCGCCTTCTTTGTTTTCTTTATAAAAAACATGGTTGTATTTGCCTTCATTCCAGGCATCCCAATGACGATAATTCAATCCGCCATAGATTTGAACATCTGATTTTACTAATTCTGGATAAAAATCTTTTCCATGAACGTTCTCCATTTTTACTTCTTCATTGTAAACGATATATTTCCCGTCAGGAGAACTGTTTTTATCTTTTAACAGGGCTGCGGTATCTTTTACTTCGGTTGGATTTCCGCCATTTACGGGTAAAGTGTAGAATTTTGTATCCGATTTATTTTCTTGAACAGAAGGAGTTGTTACTTTATACACTACATTTTTTCCATCTTTGGAAATGCCTAAAGGGGTTACTCTTCCTAGTTTCCAGAGCAGTTCTGGAGTCATTACATTTTGTGCCATAGCATTTAAACTCATCATTAATAAAGGTATAAATAGGAATTTGTTCATTTTAATAATTTATTTTTTCGAATGCTAAAATTAGCCAATTTAATTTGATGTTTTTTTGTTTTTAATACTTGTTTTTTAGCCCCGATAAAAGTGGAAATCCTTTTGTTTTTTTCTTTAAAAAATAAAAGATTACTTCACACTACTTTTATTTTAATTGGAGTTCAGTGAATTTATTTAGAACGGATAGCGGTATTAGCTCCAAAAAATTATTATTTTTATAAAAATATTTAAACATGGATTTGAGCTATTGGGAGTTGAAAAACTGGTTTACTGATGTAAATTATACCATCGTAGGAAGCGGTATTGTGGGCTTACATGCTGCATTACGCTTGCGCGAAAGATTCCCTGAAAGCAAAATTCTAGTGTTGGAAAAAGGAATGTTGCCGCAGGGCGCGAGTACTAAAAATGCCGGTTTTGCTTGTTTTGGAAGTCTCTCAGAAATCATCGATGATTTAAAATCCCACTCGGAAGAGGAAGTCATTCATCTCGTTCAAAAACGGTGGCAAGGCTTGCAGTTGTTGCGAAAAAGATTGGGTGATGACACGATAGATTTCAAGCCATACGGCGGATATGAGTTGTTTTTAAAAGCAGATGAAAGTAGCTATAATGAATGTGCTGGAAAATTACCATTTATCAATGAAATCTTAAGACCACTTTTCAAAGCCGATTTTTTCGCCATGGAAGTAAACTGTTTTGGGTTTAGCGGGATACAGGAATATTTAGTTTTCAATCCGTTTGAAGCACAAATAGATACCGGAAATATGATGCAGGCGTTGTTGAAAGAAGCGGTTTCTAAAAATATTTTAATCCTGAATCAACAAACCGTTACCTCCTATTTCGACAACGGGAATAAAGTGGAAGTGGCACTTACTGATTTTAGTTTTAATACCCAGAAAATACTGTTTGCTACAAATGGTTTTGCTAATACATTGACAAATGGTGCGGTTAAACCGGCCAGAGCACAAGTTTTAATTACGGAGCCTATCAAAAACTTAAATATAAAAGGAACTTTTCACTTGGACAGAGGGTATTATTATTTTAGGAATATTGGCGATAGAATACTACTGGGCGGAGGAAGAAATCTGGATTTTGAAACGGAAAATACAACTGAATTTGGACAAACAGAAATTGTCCAAAATAAATTGGAACAATTATTAAAAGAAGTAATTTTGCCGAATCAGGATTTCCAAATTGCACACCGTTGGAGCGGCATTATGGGTGTTGGTAACAGCAAAAGTCCTATCGTTTCACAACTGTCAGATAATGTCTATTGCGGTGTACGATTGGGTGGAATGGGAGTGGCAATAGGGAGTTTAATTGGAACAGAATTAGCAGATTTAGTATAATGGCAACGAAAATAACACCCAGGAAATCAAAACAACCCATTAAAAAAGAAACAACCTCTTTTATGAGCAAACTAATTCGTTTTTTATTCAAAATATTGTTGTGGTTCATCGGACTCTCTTTATTTTTTGTGGTATTTTTTAAATTTGTACCCGTTCCGTTTACCCCATTAATGGTGATTCGTGCAATTGAAAATAAAACTGCAGGAAAAGAAGTTTTCTTCAGCCACGACTGGGAACCTATTGAAAACATCTCGATGAATCTTCAAAAAGCCGTGATTGCCAGTGAAGATGGAACGTTCCTGAAACATAATGGTTTTGATTTTGTAGCCATGCAAAAAGCGTATAAAAGCAATGAACGAGGCCGAAGAATAAAAGGAGGAAGCACAATATCACAACAAACGGCCAAAAACGTATTTCTTTGGCAAGGCCGCAGTTATTTGAGAAAAGGATTGGAAGCATATTTCACTCTTCTGATTGAAATCATTTGGGGAAAGGAACGCATTATGGAAGTCTACTTGAACAGTATCGAAATGGGGAATGGTGTCTATGGAGCTCAAGCAGCCACCGAACATTGGTATCGAAAAGATGCTTCCAGTTTAACACTAATCCAGGCTGCAGGAATAGCCGCGATATTACCCAATCCAAGAAAATATTCGGCGACTAGTTCTTCCACGTATATCAACAGGCGAAAAGCTAAAATTGTACGCGTGATGCGACAAGTAGGAAAAATTGAATATCCAAAATAGTTTTTAGCAGTCTTAAAAAGTAATCAGATAATTTCTAAAAATAAAAAACCGTAAACTCTTAATTAAAAGATTTTACGGTTTTGTTTTGTGGAGAATATCGGATTCGAACCGATCACCTCTTGCCTGCCAGTAGGAACCATATTAATAAAAACTCCATTTTTACTGGGGTTGTGTTTTTTTAAGTGTTGCAAAAACATACATTTTAAAGCATTTTGCCACTCATTAAGTACACTTAGATTATGAGAATATTTTATTGTGTTTTTGGTCAAATTATATTCATACTTAAGTAACAGTTTCTATGGACTATCAAAAACCTCAGCAGCAATCTTTAAAATTATTTAGATAAAAAGGTTGTAGTGAAAATGTATTTAGTTATTTTGGAAACTATAACAAAGTTGATGTTAAAACCATGATAAATGAAAATAATTGATAAGCTAGCTTGGATTGAAATTGTAAACAAGAAAATTCTATCTACAAAATCTTTTGGCAAGAATAAATATTATATTCCAGGGGGTAAAAGAGAATATGATGAGACAGACGAACAGGCGTTGTGTCGTGAAATTAAAGAAGAGCTTAGTGTAGAGTTAAATTCAGACACTCTTAAATTTATTGGAGTATTTCAAGCTCACGCTCATGGGCATATTGCAGATATGTTTGTTAAAATGACTTGTTATTCGGCAAGTTATACTGGTTTACTAAAAGCTAATTCAGAAATTGAAGAAATTATTTGGCTGTCTTATTCCGATAAAGATAAAATATCAGAGGTCGATAAGTTAATTTTTGATTTTTTAAAAGAAAGAAATATGCTAGAGTAAATAATACTATGTGTCCCTTTTATACTAAAACCAAGTACCCGCTGATTAACAGTAATGATAATACTCGTGTTTGTTATTAAAAATCAAGATATTGCAAAATTTAAAAAATGAAAAATGTAGCATTTTTTAGCATTTTTCCACTTGTTAAGGACACTTAGCAAAAGTTGAAATTTTCTTAAACACGAAAATTAAATTGATACATTCCATTAGCGTGGATAAACTAACGATACCATGATTTTCTACGAAAAATGTATTTTTTTCAAATACTATCTTTCCTTATTTAGGGGTAATGATTTGCTCAATAAACGTTTTATTTAACCAAAAACTTTGCCAAGAGATACTAATTGCCTTATTCGTAAACTTGTAATAATGTAAATCTATATCATTAGAATCTTTGGCATGGGGGCGTATGTGTATAACTTTTGTCTTACTAGATTTTAAGAGATTATTTTCTTGCACTTGCTTAGAGCCATGTTTGACAGTTTCTACAACAACTCCCTTGGTCACAATTTTTTTTGCTTGTTCCCATTCAATCTCAATAATTGATAATTCTGCATCAGAAGCTTTCCAATAAATAGATTCTCCAATTGTCCATGTTTTCCAATCTTTGTACCTATATTTTGTTTCCCCGCCTAAAGCATATTTTTCTTTTTCTTTAATGATTGGGATAAAAATGAATCCATTAGATATAATGTTTTTGAAAACTGCTTCGCCATTATTTTCGTCTTCATCAATATCCCATTTCTCTTCAATCAAATCTACCAAACTAAATTTAGGAAAAGACATTGCTTCCCATGGCTTATTTTGTGGACTGACAGGCACCGTTTTAATTTCTATACCATTTTCTTCTAATTCAAGTATTTTCTGATTGTCAGCGATGTTAAAAACTCTATTTATTAAGAGGCGAAAAGAAGATTTTGCTTTAGGAGAGAAATCCACATTAAATTTATTAACGACAGTTTCTAAATTTTGGCCTTGCAATTCTTTATTAAGTTTCTTTAAAACGAAATCTTGTGGAGTAACATTTGCTTCTAGCTTTAATGACGCAAATTTTTGTTTTTGCTTTTTTTGCTCAAAGAAAAATTTCATGTAACTATGCTTTAAGCTATAGCTTCTTTGCTTCGCCTTTTTATCGTTTCCATAAGTAATCAACTTACCAGTTCCAGATGTGCAAGCTCCTAAAATCTTACCGTCTCCCTCTGAAATGTTTTCAGCTATTTCAGAAATAACTTTATGTTTAATTTGTTCCCAATCTTCTTGAACTATGTTTTCATTCTCATTTATGATTTCATATAAAAGTGTTCCTCTAAAAATAAATTCTTCCCAATCATTAAATGTTTTTCCAGTTGGATGTTCATAAAGAAGAAAAAGAATCTTTTCCATTTTTCCTCTTACTTCAGAAGTACTCCATTCCTCATTAATAATTTTATTATAATTAAGTGATTTAATTTTAGACCGCTCTTTTGGTTGAATCTGATTACTGATTTTTCTTAATGGAAGAACTTTTAATTCAACATTAATTCCTTTAACATCAGAATTAGGATTTGAATTAGGTGCATTTCCAATAATAGCTTCAAGTACTTGACCAGCAATTCCTTTATTGGTTTTAAGGGCTATTTTAGGATAAGTTGCAGTTACATAATCACGTAATTCTTTTAAATTAAAATCTTCAAAATTTTTATAATATAGCACTAAATCTTCAACTGTTTCAAAATGTTCCATCTATTTTTTTTTGTAATGAAGTACCTATCTTTTCAATGACTCCCACAACTAAAGCATTTCCCATAAAAAAAGCTCTTTTCGTATCTAAAATAGCATCAAGTTTGGTGTGATTGTCTGGAAACATATTTAGACGTTCTAATTCAACAGGCATTAATCTTCTATATCCTTCTTTTGTATTGATTACATGTTTAAATCTGGAAGGGGACTTACCGCCCTCACCAGTTATTATTGTTCTTGAAGACTTTTCCAAAGGGTCTGGAAAACTCATACTGCCTTCACTATATTTATACTCAAAACCTTGGGCGTTAACTTTTGAATGACTTTTAGCTCCTTTTAAATAAATCCATTTATCTAGTTCATTCTCGTTTATGTAAAAATCATCTTCAACTTTTCCAGATAATATTATATCTCTAAGAATAGTATGCGCTCCTTCGTAACTTGGAACGGATTTTATAGTACTAACCTCTCCATTAATCATTATGCCTGTATTCTCAAATAAACTTTTATTGCCACCTTTATTAAATTCATTTGAAATGTCAACAATATCACCCTTTAATTTGAATGATTTATAGTTTTTTCTATTTTCAACAGAAATTGAAAAAGCGTCAGCTATTGTCCCCTTATCAAGAATCCATTCAATTGGAGTAGATTCCAAAATTTGATTGTAGATTTCGGATGTTTTATGATAAGCTAGTATAAAAACTCTTCTCCTTCTTTGAGGTAATCCATATTCTGCAGCATTGATTACTCTCCATTCAACTGCATAACCTAATTCATTTAAACTTTGAAGAATAATTGCAAAATCTCTACCTCTTTGATTAGAAGGGGAAATCAATAATCTATCAACATTTTCAAGAAATAAAAACCTTGGTTTATTCTCTTTTTCGTTCAAAATTTTATGAATAGACCACCATAACACTCCTTTTTTTCCTATTAATCCTTTTGAGTTTTTTAAAGTTGTTGCAACTGAATAATCTTGACAAGGAAATCCGCCTACAAGCAAATCATGGTCTGGTATTGTAGTCACGTCAACAGATGCTATATCTTCATTACTATGATTTAATTTACCCCATCTACTCTCATAAACGATTGAAGCGTGTTGTGCTTTAGTCGAAGGTTCCCATTGATTGCTCCATACAACTTCATATTCAGAATTCAGCTCTTTTTCATATCCACTTGTAGCTGATTTGTTATTCCAGCCCTCTAAGCCAAGCCTAAAACCACCAACACCCGCAAACAATTCTGCTACTTTAATCTTTTTACTCATTCCAGTATTTTAATAAAATTAATCTGTTTACAAAAGTATTCAAATATGAACAATATTTTGATTTAAAAATCTTTAATTAAATGTTCAATATATTGCACATGTTTATCTTTTTACCTATATTTGTTTAGGATTTAGAAAGACAAATAATCAATATATGAAACCAAATAAACAAGGACAAATAGTAAAATTTCATACTCCATTAGAAGGAGAGAATCCAGAACAACTTTATGTGGTTATTGAAGTAATTGAAGATGACGAAAGACCTAGAGCCGATATTCAAGCACTTAACACAGGTTTAGCTTTTCCACCAATCAATACAGTTCGTTTAAATGATTTAGAGGTTGTCGAGGTTAGTACACAAGATTTAATTGGACATTATGTTACCATAAACAAATCAGACTATTCCCAAGTAGATGGAAAAGTGATTAGTGTCAATGAACAAAAAATTAATTTAGATTTGACAAATGGCATTAATGGAGTTGAAACCAATGTTTATCTTACAGTAGTTGATAAAAATGGCAAAGAGCACTTAGGTACTTTAAATGTTAATCCAGAATAAAAAATTTAAAAACAACAAAATTAAAATCCAATCATCATGAGCACATTTATAAATGACGAAGAAAAACTAAACCATCCATACTATAAACTGATGGAATTGAGAGACGATGCTTTGGAAACAGAATTAAATTCTTGGTCAAGATTAGATTTAATAGAATGGCTTTGTTGGAATGACCGAAATGGCGTTTACAAAGACGATGAATCGTTGCAAGAGTTTGGCAATACAGTTAGTAAAGAAGAAGCTATTGAAATTATCACCAGACAAATAACGGAAGCGTAAAAATGGTAAATAGAGACTCTCAATTAGAAAAGGATTCAATTGAAAATTACATCCATAACAGTCGCTTAAAAATGGGACAGAATATTCGTGGAATCAGAGAAAAAAGAGGTTATAGTCAAGATGAGTTAGCAGAAATCATGGGCGTAAACCGTACCACAATTTCCAAAATAGAAAATGGAAAGTTTAGTTTTAGCATAGACTACCTAGCTAAATTTTCATTGTTTTTGGATTTTAATTTTTCACTAGTAGATAACAGAACTATTCTGTAATTTAACAATAAGATTCTATTGTTTTATCCTTCACCTTTTTGGGGTGATATATAAGCTAAATTCAATAATATGACTGAAATATTAACAGATGATTGGTTGAGTAATTTTTTTGAAATAGCGGATGCTAATAACATCCTTAAACGAAGGGAGTCTCATTGGATAGAATTCAAAAGTGTCTTTGATTGGAAAAATGAAAAAGCACGTTCTGGATATTGTAAATCGTTGGCTGCTTTTTCAAATAATAAAGGTGGAGCTTTGTTTTTTGGGATTGAAGATAAACCTCATAAAATCATTGGCATCTCAAATTTTGAGGATATTGATGATGCAGATATTACAAACTATATTAATGAATTATTCACACCTTCTATTCATTTTGAAAGAACTACTTTTAACTTTAGAGGACTTACTATAGGAGTTCTTTACGCTTTTAATAGTAAATACAGACCAATTATATGTAATAAAGATAGTGCTAAAACTTTTTCATCAGACATTTACTTTCGTTATGGAGCCAAATCAACTAAAATTAAATCGGGAGATTTACTAAAATTAATTGAAGAGGTTAAAGAAGTTGAATCAAATAAATGGATGAAATTATTTGAAAATATCGGTAAAATCGGTATTGAAAATATACATTTGTTAAATTCTGTAAGCGGTGAAATAATTAGCGAAAACAATACTTTTCTTTTAGATGAAAACTTATTAAGTCAAATTAAAATTATTGATAGATTTTCTATTCAAGAAGAAGGTCAACCAGCTGTTAGGATTATTGGTAATATTCCAGAATTAGCTAGGGTAATTAAAAAAACTACCGTAATTTATGAAGAGGATATTTATAAAGCCTACCTTCTTAACTTGCAAGATTTAAGACCAGATGAACTTCTTAAATTCATTTGTCAAGGAAACACTTCACATTATCCGTTTTATTTTCTAATTAAAAGAATGTATCCAACAATTGCGGAAGGAAAACAGTTTCTTTCAAATGTTAAAATTGTGGGTTTTGTTCGAAAATTGCTAATAGAAAGAATTAATTTTGATAAGAAATCTGAAAATCATAGAAATAGATTCACTTTAAATAAACTCACTAAATACGGACCATCAAGAAATACTTATTTAAATTATTTTCAAAATAAAGAAGAATTTGAAATTGAAAACGAAGAGAATATTAAAAGAATTTTAGAGTCTGTATTTTCACTAGTTAAGGGGCAATTTGATATTGATTTCACAAAAAACAAATTAAATGAAGTGTTTGAAAATCATTATCCATTTGAAAAAGGAGCGACAAATTATTTGTTCAGAGACGCTATTACATTTTTAGATTTTATTGAAAAATAAGTGGCTTTTAGGATTTATTTTGCTTTTAAATTATTTTATTTTTTTGATAAATCTTATCTAAAATTCTAGCTGTTGTTGTCAATACCTTACCTTTAGGTACACCTATTTTATCGAGTAACATTCTCATTTGTTTAGCAGTCAGCTTTAGTTTCATATCTTTTATTTAATGATAAATATCACTCCAAAAGCACAAACGCTCATGGAAAAATAAATAATCCATTAAAACGAGGCTGCGGCTCGCACACAGCATAGATTATATCTAGTTTTTAGTAATGCAATCAACTTGAATCGATGGAGCAGAAACGGGCTGGTCTAGTCCCTTATGGTACGTGTAAAAGATTGATATGTCAATTTTTTTGCAGAATTTTATATGGAAATTTTTTTTTGAATTTTGTCTTAAAAAAAAATAAATCGATTTTTTTTGAATAATCAAGGGCTAGTATACGGATATTCTTTTTATGTGCATGGCTAGCTGGTAACGAGAATTTTTTATGTTAAAAATTTATTCTGTTTTTGACGGGGGAAGGACCCATCCCCCCCCCCTTAATAATCGTTTGATTCATCATCATCCCAAGAATTCATTTCATCAAAAAAAGCGTCATCAAATACCGTTTTTTCATCGTCTTCATCATCTTCAACTTTTTCAATATAATCCAAATGTAATGATGGAGCGATTCCATATAGTTCAATTAGTTTTTTGGTAAAAACTTCCTCGATTGTTTTAGTTTCAGATTCCTTGCATACGAAACTATCATGAATAGTAAATGGCCTAATGCCTTTTTCTTCAAGCAATGGCATTATAACGTCTAGGATTGAGTAAGATTCTATGGTTTGCAGTTGAATAGATAGAGTATTGTGTTCAACGGAATTTGTCTTATTTATGTAAGCCATAATACTAGGGAACTGCCATCCAAAAAACTGCTTAAGTTTTTCAAACGAACTATTTTTTGAATAGTAGACCTTGAATAACATTTCTTTCATCTGGTTTCGTGTTCTTTCGATGCCAGTATAAATCTTATACTTTTTAACCAAGAATTCGTATATCGTTCCGTCAATTACCAAATCCTTATATTTTGATAATTCTTCTGTGTCAATTTCTGGTTTGTTTTGGATTAAAGTGTACAAAAAATAAGGCTGAGAGTTCTTTATGTCTACATTCATCAAAGGTTCATTTGAAATAATAAAAGGCCTCAAGAAACTTGGTAATGATGTCAGATTGGAGTCCAAACGACCGTTTGTTTTGTTCCGTTTGAAGAACAAGAAACCATCATTGATAGCATTTATCCTAGTTGAATAAATCATGTATCTATGAAGTATATCATGGAGCTCCTTGCCTTCTTTTCTGATAATAATTAGCATTCTGTTTTTTAAAGATTCTTTTTTGCAATCAATAATATCTCGCATTTGCTTTTCTGACAATATAAATTCTAGGCTCAAACAAAGATTTTTAAACTCTTGAATTGTTTTATTAAGGATTGCCTTATTGGCACCATCAATGTCAACCTTGAATGTTTTGTAATATTCACTTTTTGCAAACTCAAGACTTTTAACTTTCATTCGTTTATTTTTCTCAATTTGTTTGGCTATCCTTTTGTTGATATTGATGTTTTGTATTTTGATTCCAATAGTTTTGCCTAAATATTCGGATGAGATTTTATAGCTTTTACATTTTGCACCAATAGTGTAAAAATTATTTCTTCTTATGAAGTTGTTGTCAATTAAGAATTGTATGTCTTCATTTAAATTATTACTGGTTGGTAACAACTCTTTAAACTGGGCCAATGCTATTTCAGTATAGCCATAAGTTCTTTGAAGGTCACTTTTGTAGTATATTTCTTTTCGATTTATTAAATCGATAATGGTGTAAAGATTATCTTTTCTTGGATGTGTTAATTGGTCAAGCTCATCCTTAATTAGACTTGGGATGTAGCGATTGAATTGTTTTTTTGGATTCATTTTTCATGTTATCTCTATTTTTATGTTATTCCTCTTTTTGGTTCTGGATAGAGGCCAACTGGGAGCTTATCCCCAGTTGGAACCAGATAATCTCACCTCAACAAGGTGTTAGTTTGATTATGTTTAATTTTACTTCTTTTATTTTGATAAGTCAAGGGTATTTTGTGGGTTTTATTAATAAAAAGCACAAATGCGAAAGTTGGAATGCGACTCAGCTCAGTTATAACAAGGGATACAGAAGTTTTTTTATTTAAAAAGGATACTATAAGGAACTTTATAAAACCCCTTATAGTGTCCTTTTTTATATTGAATGGCCTCTTAGTCCCAATGGTATCAAGACCTACAGGCATTTTCAACTTTCGCAATATTATTATCGCCCTTTAATTTTTCTAATAATACAGCCACAACATCAACTGTCATCGCTAATCCAATTGCCTTCAATTTATTGGTTTTAGATACATTCGGAACATCTGAAACGTATCCGTCTCGAATAGTCATTAATCGTTCGGATTCCAAGACAGAAGGCAAGCGATAGCATTTGTTAGGAAAATCATATTCTCCAAATGCTGACCTAGACTTCCCAACATAACCAGATTTGTTAAGAATAAATGGATATTCCAGTAACTTTTGTTCAATAGATAAATCTGCAAATTCTTTATCCTTATATATAACGTTGCCGAGGTTCATTTTATAGTGTCTAAAAATCCCATTGGTTAAAGTTACATTTCCCGATAATAATACATTGGCTTTTTCTTTTTCAACATATCCATTATGAATAATATCCGAAAACTTAAATTCAATTGGTTCTGGAATTGTTATGTCTGGAATATTGGTCCAGTATAATCTTCTTCGGTGCGAAGGAGCAATAAGAGATGAATTAATTTTTATCATATATACTTCATCACCAAAAATATTTTCAAGTTCACTAGTAATTAACTTTCGGTTTTTTGTATCCATCGAAGCTACATTCTCCATTATAAAATGTAATTTTTTAGTTCTGTGTTGATATTTTTTTAAATCATGGAGTATTCTTATAGCTTCATAAAACAGACTAGAATCTGGACCATCCAATCCAGAACGGTCTTTAGAATTTACGCTTGACAATTGCGTACATGGGCTACCAAAGATTACAAGGTCAACATTTGGGTAATCTATTATATCAACATCTTTAACATCTCCTATTTGGTGAAAACTTGTATCACCCGAATAATGATAGTTCTGAATAGCTAACGCTGATTTATCTATTTCCGAACTATAGTAGTTACTTATTCTAATTCCAGCTTTATCTAATGCTAATTTGGCACAGCTAATCCCATCAAATAGAGAAAGGACATTGATTGATTTGTTTTTTGTTGGTTTCATATTCATTGTTTTATAATAAATATTACGCCATGGGGAAAAGAACATTTTTTGCACTGGAGAAAAACCAATTATTTCCACTATCTCCCTGTTTAAAGGGGATACAGAGCTAAAAAAAAGTGAAAATAATTTGATAAAACCTGGCGCAGGAACAAATTTCCTTGTACACTCGTGGTGTACAAACAATTTAAGATATGAGCACAACGACACAAACAATGGAAATAGCTAAAACAATACTTGAACAAATTAAATATGCGGACCGTTCAGCACTGATGACTTGGGGAGCACAAAATTTCGCAGCAATCGGAGAAAGTAAAGAATTCCAAGGTGGCCTAGCTTTTCAAGTGAATGGCCTTACTCATCAAGGATGGGTGAAAGTTTGCCTAAGATGGGCGGATGACTATACAATTGTGTTTATTAATAAAAAACGGGAAACTGTCAAAACATTCGAAAGAGCCTATTGTGATATGTTGGTTCCAGTTATCGATTGGGTAGAAGGGAAGTAATTTATTAATGAATAATCTTAAAATAGTAAAGTCTTACCTAATGTGTAAGACTTTTGTGATTTTTGGCAAAAACAAAATCCAACCATCACTTTTATTCTAAGTGATAGTTGATAAAACACATAAAGTGCTGTAAATCAAGTAATTAAATTAAATTGTAAAAATATTATTAAAATCAACTATCATTTATACTCATAAAACCTGGTAAATGTCATATTTTCCTCTTACACTCGTGGTATAATAATTAACAATAGAAATCATGGCACTTAAAGGACAAAAAACTACAACTGGGTTTATTCAATGGAATGACTTAACAAATTTAGTTCTGAAACTTCAACGTGACGGAGAATATAAATTTTCATTACTTATTGGTACAGGTGCATTTACGGGACTTCGTATTTCTGATATACTTTCTTTGACATGGAATCAATTATTAGATAAAGATATAATTGAGTTACACGAAATGAAAACTGGTAAATTCAGAAAAATTAAAATCAATCAAGATTTACAGAGTTTAATAAAAAGTACTTATATAGCGATGGGTGAAGCAAGCATTGAGCAATTTGTATTTGTAAATAAATACGGAACCAAGCAAATCAATGTTCAATGGGTGAATACCAAATTAAAAGAGATTTTTACCAAATATTCTATCAAAACTGAAAATCCTAGTACGCATAGCCTTCGTAAGTCATTTGGTCGTAGAATCTGGGAAATAAATAATTATTCCGAAAAAAGTCTTGTGTTATTGTCAGAACTATTTAACCACAGCAACATCCAGATTACAAAACGGTATTTAGGGATTAAAGAAAAAGAATTATTTGATGTTTACGATAGCCTTAGTATTTAGATATTAATAATTTGATGATATGAAAAAAAATTAGCGATGCTTATTCAACATGGTAATGCGTAATTGTTGCTAAAAAACTGTTTATTTTAAAGTTATTAATTAGTAGGCTAAATCAATGTTTATAAGGGTTCATGTAAATTTGTTACATGAACCCTTTTGTTGATTTGCTGTATTTTCATAAAAATGTTGAAAAAAACTTTTTTTATAAGCAAAAAACTTCTATATTTGCATTATAATAATGAAAATACAGCAGTAATGAATAAAAATGATAAAGATTTAATCTGGTCAACCGAAAGCCTTGTAATGTTTGGTATGTGGCTTGTTAATAAAGGAGAACGTGGATATGGCTTACTCTGTATTCATGGTTCATGTTTTGGGATAAAAATTGGTTCGTTATTGAAGTTAACATGGAATGATTTTATTAATGATGATGGTTCTTTACATGTTGACTTAGCAGATAACTTTCCTAGCAGAGATGAATTAATCCTTCATAATGAAAAAAAGGAAGATAGCAGAACCATAAAATTAAGTTATTTTATTCAACGATACACTAGGGAAGTGTACATAAATATATTTGATTACCATTCAAGAGATGTCGATGCACCAATTTATATTAATGTTAAAACAGGTAAAGTTTTAACAACATCAAGTCTAAATCGAGAGTTGAATAAACTCTATGAGCAATTTAGATTAGAAGTTCTTTCATCAACATATTTGGAGTTAAAATTCAGAGAACTAAAAACTAACACATTTGAAATTGCTTGGGGTAGAGATATGGTCAATAAATACAATTGCACAAAGAAAGTTTTTATTGCAATTTCAAAATATATGGGACATAGAACGGTAAACGATACGATTAAGCTATTAGAACTTGAGCCGAATGAAGAAATTAAATTTAGTTTCGATTTGTTTGACCCAGACCCCAAAACTGAAATAGAGATGTTAAGTATTCTTATGGACAAAGAAAAACTATCCCGCTATTTATTCAGGAAAGATGTTGCAAATACGACCGAAGAATTCTGGAAGCATCGACACTACTAAGAAATTAATCCATTAAGATATAATCAAATTTTATTATCAATTAAAATTTACTATAAAGGTATATAGGCGAAGCTATATCTAATAAAAAGAATGATTTATAAGAAAAAAATAGATAAATATGACATAAAAATTAAGAATTATCACAAGGAGATAAAACTCAAATTGAGAATTTCGGGAGATTTATCTCAATCCTACTAACACTTTCAAGTTTCGAATTTGAAATTAAACATTATTTACAGTATAGTAATTTAATGAAGCAATAAAGCCTTTCCGTTTCGAGAAAGCAAACAATCAAAAACAATTTATTTAAACAAAAAAAATCTATGCTAAACATGGACAGGAATAGAACTGTCCAAACTTAAAATTTGTAACTATGAAAAATTCAATGAAAATAACAGAAAATGATTTCCAATTAATCAGTGTAGTAATCCCAAGTTTAAACGGAAACTATGCCAAGCTTTTATTCTTAACTGGAGAGGAATATGATAAACTTAAAAGAACTTCCAAATCAAATTCTGGAAAGGGTGAGGGTATATATGCTTTATATGCAGAGTCAAACATGTATCATGACATATTAACAAGTGGAACAGGGATGTTGACTAGAAGACAATTTGATGAATTGTTAAAAAATGGATACAATTCAAAGATGCAAAAAGGGGGAAATGGAGCAGAATTAAAACAAGTAGATTAATAAACTAATCGAATCATCTTTTCAATTCTGAAAAGATATAACAACAAATTTTATAGGAAGATTTTTTTGCCCATCAACTGGGTAGTCAACTTCTTGTGCCTTAATTAATAAATAAAAAACATGGCTGAAAATAGTAAAATAGAATGGACTCACCACACAGCAAATTTATGGTGGGGTTGTACAAAAGTGCATGCTGGATGTGATAATTGCTACGCATTAGCTTTAGCTAAACGCTACGGTAAAGATGTTTGGGGAAATGACAAACCAAGACGATTAATACAAAATGTATGGAAAGAAATCGAGAAATATCAAAAACAGGCAGCAGCTGAAGGGGAAATTCATAGAGTTTTTGTGGGTTCAATGATGGATATTTTTGAAAAACCGATGCCACTAGTGGACCACAAAGGAATTCCATATAGTGAAACAGAGAGCGAATTTTGGAATACAGGGCAATTGAGAGATAAGTTTTTTAATGAAGTGGTGCCAAATTCGCCAAATCTTATGTTCCTGTTGCTCAGTAAGAGGCCATCAAACATTAATAAATACATTCCAGAAAGCTGGAAGAAAAATCCACCAAAAAATGTAATGTTTGGGACATCACCAGTGAACCAAGAAACTGCGGATAAATTGATTGTTCAACTAGCGAAGGTTAATGGTCTTAGGTTTCTTTCTGTCGAGCCTCAATTGGATAGAATTGACATGATAGCCAAGATTAATGATGGTACTGATAAAGTTTTATTGGATTTAGTTGATTGGGTAATTAGTGGTGGTGAAAGCGGTCATGGGAAAAGACCTTTTGATTGTGATTGGGCCAGATTGATTAGAGATGATTGTAAAACTAAAGGAGTCCCATTCTTTTTTAAACAGATTGATAAGATTAAAGTAATTCCAGATGACTTAATGATTAGAGAATTTCCAATAAGTAAACAAAAACAAATAATCTAAAACAAACAAAAATGAAAACAAAAATGAAAAAATTAAAAACAGTAACAGTTGAAGAACTAAGAACGATTAATCAAAACACAATCAAAGCAAAATTTAATAGAATTTTGGATATTGATGAATTAGTTAAAGAAGGCATCCTAAGTGATGAAATGGATTTTGCCTACCCAGTCCAACTGCAGATGTATCATAAAAACGAAGATGGCAGTATGGCTATAAGAGTTTACATCAATTCAAATGACGGGCCTAATTCATTAATAATGGATATGACCGTAGAGGATTATGACAAATTATTTAAAATGAGATTTAAAGTAGTTGCATAGTTGAAATAGACCTTTATGATTGATAATCTAATTGGATTTTCAATTTTCATAGAGGTATTAAAATAGAGAGTCTAAGAACGATTCTCTAAATAAAACAAAACGACTTTCCAAGTCTGGGCAGAAGTAAATCAAATAAAAAACTGAAATTTAAGTAGCTCATTTTATGTGGGCCTAGGTTTCTAGTGAATATTATTAACCTTAAAAAATAAAAAAAAATGAAAAAAGAAATTTTCAAAAAAGTAGAAGATTCAATTGAGAATCTAAAAAAACTAGAAAATAGAACAGAATTTAATATCTGGTATTTTAATAATTTTGGTTTAAACATTAAAAATATGGATAATTATCATGAAGCACTGAAATCAGTTGGTATTGATATAAATGATTTTCCAATTGTAATGTCATTCACACTAAAAGGTTTTAATAATACTTTAAAAAAGCTAAAGGATGAAAGTATTATATAATCTTTATTGAATTTAACTGCCAATAAATTTTGAATGGCACCCGCGAAAGTGGGGGTGGCATTTGGGGGCCTACAGCTGTTCTTTCAGTTGATTGGACAACTGTAAAGGAATTGAGTAAACTGCTCCGCAAGGTTGAGAATGTTCTTATTTAAAAGGGTTTTTCGTTGATATTTTTCTTCTAAAGACCCTTTTAAATAAATTTAGTTGAATTGGTTTTGTTTAGAAGATTATCAGTTGATATTATCTTTTATAAAACTATAATTTAACAATGGTATTCAAGTTGCTTCACAATTATTCTAGTTGAGATTATTCTTTTAATTTTTCTAATTATTGAAATATGAAATTTAATAAATAAAGAAATTTATAAGTTACAAATTTTCAAAAAGGAGAATAGGTTTCTATTTTCAATTTAGGTTTTCTTTTTCAATTTAGATAAAAGTATTATAGTATAGTAAAAATAATATAATTCGGTAATGACTTCAACCAAAACATCCTTGATAAAAGACAATTCATCTCAACCAAAAGACAAAATGGAATTAAAAACACAATTTATCCCTTACTAAAAAGTAATTGATATTATCATTAGAAAAGAGGAATAATCCACAACTATAACAAAAAAATAAATTCATATAAAATGAAAAAACAAGAAACAAAAGGAATTAAAACCACCTATTCTGATGTGTTATATTGGTCCATGTCACCAATGTCAAAAGATAAAAAATACCACATAACTAGGGTGCATGAATCCGTACTAAGGAAACTCATTCATTATGATAAAAGCAATATAAAAATAACCTATTCAAACAAATGGATAAGCAAACATACATTTTTGGATATAACTCAAATTGAGAAATCGATACCACATTTGGAAAAAAAAAATTATATCAACTGTATAACCTTTTCGAAAAAAAATAAAAATGGTGAGTTGATAAAAAGAAGAATTATAAATATCAACTGGAATTTTATCCAAGAAGTTCTTTCTGAAGTACCAAAGTTAGAATTCATTGAAAAAGATACCGATTTTTTTGAACAGATATCAAACGAAAGTGATGGTATAATCGAAGTTAACCAAGAAGATAATCTTAAAAAAGAGTCTCTTGAAAAAGGTGTGGAAACTACTTCAACCAATATAGATTTTAATGTACATGAATACTTGACCAAAAGAAAATTAGAATTTGCAAAACAATTAATTTCAGATGATTCAGAATTTGAAGCCTTATATACTGTAGATAAAAAGGCATTGGACAAATTCTTTTATTACAATGAGAATATATGGGAAATAAAAACTCTTGAATTTGACAATGAAGACCTTTTCGAAAACATTCATGGTGTTAACTTGAGTTATTCTGGACTAGGGACACAATTGAAACTTTTTACAATAGACAAAAATGATGCAGTTACAGATTTATTTCAACTTAACTGTTACGACTTAAATGAATACCTTAAAATCAAAAAAATAAAGTTTGGAGATGTGACACTTGATAATTATGAAACGTTAAAACAATTTGAAAAGAAACAGCTTAATATCTAAAAAATAATAATAAAATCTGTTCCAATTTGATAAAACGCACACAATTATAGATAGCAATACTGGAGAAATCAAAGAAAAAATTTCAAATGCGTTATTTTCAATTATAAAAACTCAATAACAAATACAAAGTAGCAAATGCACTCAACACTAAAAAACAGAATGTATCTCAGTAATTTATCTAATCTGATAAATAGAAAAGATAAAAGAAGTATTCGCACTTGGTGTATAAATAGCCATTTGCCGATATATAGAAATTCATCTGGAGAATTTGTAAATGAAAATGAATTTGAACTAGCTTATAATATGCCTCTGATAAAAGAATTAAAACTAAAACATGGTGATAGTTGGATTGAATATTATGAGGCATATAATAAAGGTGAGTTGTATAAAATGTTGGATTTGAATACAACAAATACAATTAAAGAAAAAACAGGATATGTTCCAAAAGGTAAATTATCCGCAAAATTATTTGGTGGGTCACCAAAATAAATTACACTCGCATTAAAATTAATATCAGAAAAATGAAAATACTCAAATATAAAAAATTTACTGGATTGCATATAGTTTGCAAGAAATGTAATAAGCTGATTGAGGTGTCGCAAGCCTCATATAAGGGCTGTGGTCACCCGATAGAACGTCAGAAATACAAAGCAATAATCAAGCTAAATGGAATCCGTAAAACAAGGGATTTGAAAGCATTGGAGTATGATGATGCAGTAGCAGAATTATTAGAATTCAAAAATCAATTATCAACCCCATTTAAATTTGTAACCCCTTCGCCAAAAGCAGAAGTTAAACATGAATTGTTGAAAGAATGTATAATGATGTATAGTGATTGGTTAGAAAATGTTGATGTGCCGAAACACCTACAAATTATCCGTTCCAATGGTTATGTTAAATCAACTGTTCGCTATGTTTTGAATTTCACGGATTTTTTGCAGGCTAATTCTATCAATCTAAACAAGTTTAAAATCTATGATTTGGATGATGTAATTGTCGGTAAGTATTACGAATATTTAGAACCATTGTGCAAATCAACATCAACTTATAATCACAACACCAAAGCATTGAAGAATTTTAATAGCTTTTTGATAGATAAAAAGGGATATTTAATTCCAAATTTCTTCAAGGATGTCAATCTAAAATATGAAAATGCGAATCCGATTAGCGTTAATGATGATGATTTTATCAAGTTGTTGGATGCTATATCAGATGTTGATACCGTTCATATTTTCAAAACAGGTGAAAGAAAGAATATGTACAGACCTTATACGAGGGATGCGATTGAATTGGTTGCGTTCACTGGAATGCGAATTGAAGAATCAATGATTTTAAAGTATTCTGATATTGTTTTGGGTAGTGATGGTAAAATTGAACATTTAATTGGGACAGATTTAAAATTTGATAGAGCTCATAACTGGAACAACACCAAAGAACCTAAAAAGGTATTGATTCCGTGTACCAAGGAATTGGAGAATTTGTTGATTCGATTGAATTATAAAGAGAATTTGGGGGCGGATAAGTATTTGATTGCTGGTGATGAGAAGATAAAAAGGAAAACCATAGCGGTCCAATTGAGTGATTCGTTTACGTTTTATCGGAATAAAGCACAAATCTCAAATAAGTTTACTTTGAAACATTTAAGAAAAACATTTTTAACCAAATTACATATAAAAACTGGTTTTGTTGAAAGTATGGGTTATCAAAAATCGGGGAAGGTGACTATGACGAACTATATTGATAAAGTTGAGGTGGTGAGAGAAGTGAATAGACAAGGGTTTGGATATTTTGGTTAGCTTTTAGCTGGTCATTTTGAATTGGAATTGGGTTGTCAATTTCACTAGAATTTGCAAATAATACCACCAATAAAATTGGAAATAGTTTTAAACCAATTTACTCTTATATTTGAAAAAAGGCTTAGATTATAAAATCCAAGCCTTAACTTTTTAACTTTCACACTTTATAAGATAATACCTTTTAAAAATTCGTCCATTCAAATAATCATAAATTTACTTTTTTTCTGAACTTTTGGACGGTTTCAACGAGGGTGTATTCCCTGGTGTACTTTTATTATCACGTTGACGTTGGTCGGGTTTTCCTGTTGATGTTGCTGTTCTTTTAGGTCCTGGTTTAAGTGCCATAATTTCAAATTTTAGTTAGTTATAAAGTTAAAATAATTCATTGTCAATTCATATTACTTGATTGTAATGACTGCTTTAGGTACACTACTTTGTTATTCTAATTTGCCAAATCATCCCAAATGCAAAACCAACTTTCAATTAAGCCAAATGCCCAAATCTGTTTTAGTAGCTGTTATACTTTCGGTTTTTCTATTTATTTCAATTTTCGGTTTAACGAAAACTTGATGTGAAACGGTAATTCCACTAAACTCCAGCTAGCTCAAAATGGCCGTTAGCTGAAGGCCTTTTCTTAGGGTTTGCAATAATCAATCAAAATTTTCTTTTGTTAGTTTTTTGATAAATATATTATTTCGATTTTTTGCTCGTTCAAGGAGTGTTGAATATTTTACAACTTCAGTATAAAGTGTACCGTCTTTACCTTCATTGCTGAACATTCCAGCTATAGTTTTTGATGGCCTAAACAAATAATCAAAATTATATGCGTTTTTGAAATCAGCATCATAAGCTCTAACGTCATTTGGTTCAATTTTTTCCCCGATTAAATATCCGTAAAATGTAGTTAATTTCATTTCTGGAATTGAAAAATTTCTTAATAAAGTTGCGTAATTATTGATTTGATTCAAGTGGTCAGATACACTAACAGTAGGGTTTTTAAACTCAATAATTATACATTTCTCCTCTTGAGGAAATAATAAAATGTCGGGTCTTTTATGAAGCCTATTTTCGCCAATAGATGTTATAAATTTATTTTCTTCTTCCGATAGGTCTTCTCGAATAATATTTTCTCCTTTAAATTTTATTTCTGATAATTTGGATTCAGAAATTCCTTGAAAATAGATAAAATCTTCATTTATAATCCATAAGTCACTTTTATCTGGTGACGTTGTATTTTGTTGAAAAATTAAATTATGTAATAATGCTTCATCATTATTTCTTGAACCATCATTTTGAACTGATAATTTACTGTTTAAAATTAATGAAAATAATTCAAGAACAAGTTTTCTTCGAGCAACGTAGTGAGTTAATTCAACTTTATTCTGTTGTGGAATTACTTTAACTATTCGGTCAATTTCTTCATCAAGTATATTCGAATAATCGTCAGAAGTTGTATCCAAATGATTTAATCTTTCTATACTATTTTTTAAATTTGAATCTAATTCAGCTTTTTTTTTCGCTTCTGCAGTGTAGAATTTTTCCAATATTTTTTTATCACTATCATTTATAGAAATTTCAATTTCTAAATCTTCGGGCAATAAAAACATTTCTTTAAGATTCTTTAAATCTAATTGATGTTTTTCTTGTATCTTTTCTATTTGTGGATACAAATGATAAATCGAACTGTTTAACTTGTTTTCAAGAAGGTCAAGAATTATTACTTCGTCGTTAAAAATATTTGCGTAGTTTGAAAAAATTTCGTTCGTAAGAATATCAAATTCGCCTCTTTCGTTAGTGTCTTTGTCATCTAGATAATCACTAGATACTAAAAAAAGAAAATGGCTATTATCAATTACTTCGTCTTTAGAAAGAGAAAGTAAGTTAATTTCGAAATTTTCAATTACTTCGTGCTTGCTTGTTAGCTTTAAATCATTCTGTTTTAAAAATGACTTGTCTAATTTATAAGAATTTATTGTGAAATTTTCAAAATTTTCAGTTTCAATGATGGTTTTCGCATCATCGGAAATCTTGGAATAATTAACTTTTACATTAGCAGTATTATCAATTTCTGGAATATCGGATTCTGAAATTGTTGATTTATTTTCTAAATCGTTAAATACATAATGCTCTATAGTAATTTCAGGTAAGCTATTTTTGTTTAAACAAAAATATTGAATATATCTTTTTATAAATGCATCTTTTAAATTAACGTCATTTAATGTGTGATATATGTTTCTTGTTGGGTCTAAAAGACCTTCAAAAGTCAATACAGTTCCAGATGAATCATCATCAATTTTGACATCGCTTTTGTGAAATATTATTGAATTATTTTTCAGGTAATCATCTTTTTTTGAAACGAAAAATTCTCTTTCTCTATAACTTCCATTATCTTGATATTTACTTTTTATTTTAGTCGTATCAAAATAGTGTGCGTATTGTATCCTTCCCGAACCAAGATTTTTGAAGCCTTTTGTAAAATCTTTATAAGTATTGAATCTTTTAAATTCTTTATCATCAAATCCAATACCATTATCGCTTATTTGAAGTTTTGAAAAAGTAAAACTTTGGTCTGTATTCTGTATTGAAAATATTTTTATTTCAATTTTACCTTTGAAGTCCTTTTTTAGATTTTCTTTTATTTTAACTGCTTCAAGTGAATTTGTAAATGCTTCATAAACGGGTTGTAAAGACGTTTTTGAACGTTTTATATCTCTTATTACTCCTTCGTAATAGACGCCATCTCCACTAATATGTGTATAATCTTCAAATTTCATTTTCAATCTTTAATTGATTACCAAAGTACGATTATTATAGTTGATTTCTTATGACCGCAGATTTTTTTTTAGGCTTTCAAATACAAACCAATTTTTCCATTAAGCCAAGTGCCCAAATCCGTTGTAACTGTTACCAGTAGCCTTTAGACTTCAAGATTAACTCCATATCTTCTTTTCAAATCTTCCAAAGTAGTTGGAGATTGATGTATTTTTTCTTCGTCCCATAAAATTTTACCCGAAGCATAATCAAAACTTTTACAATCGCTTAAACCATGGAATAAATAACCGCCTCTACCGTTTGTTACATCCATTTGGCAAACGCTATCTTTAACTTCAATAAGTTCATATTTTTTATCAAAAACATCTGGTTTAATTGCTAAATTTTCAAACGATAATCGTTCTTTAACACTTGGATAATATATAGCCTCAATAGTTCCATTTTCAAAATCATTAAATATTTTATTTGAAAAGTATGAACTGAAAATATAGTCGTAATGATTATTTGGGTTTACATTTTTTGTAAATACATCAGCGATAAATTGTACTAAAACATCAATTTTCTCTTGTTCAAATTTCGGATATTCTTTTAGTCTCTTTTTAAAGATTTTATTTATTTCAAAAGAACGAATATTTACAACATCGTGCAATGGCTGGTTCTTAAAAATTGGACAATATAATAAAGTTTGATTTTTTTTAAGTCTCCATTTAGATTCAGTAATCAAGTCTCCAACTCTAGGCTGACTTTCATTCATAGCTGTAAACCCAAGAAATGATGAATATAGAACCGATTGGTTCGGATAATTACAACGTCCATATTTTGAAACCTTATCTTTTGGGGGATATTTTAGATATTTTATATCTCGTATTCTTTTGTTTTCGCCTAAAACTCTTTTGTTAATTGTCAGTCTATGTATTTCTGGAAATTCATCTTCTAGCACTAAATGCGCAAAAAAAGGAATTGTGTTGTCAAGCATTTGTATTATCGATTTCTCTATTGCTGAAGAAACTCCATCGTCAGAAAGTTGTTTTAAATACCTTATAAGTTCTTTAAAGTTCTGCAAATTTGCCAAATGCTCTTCGGTCATAGATACGTGATTTAAGGTTACTGGTAACTTGTATATACTCGCTATAGAATAGCGTATTGCTCTCAAATATATAAAAATATTCTTATAAATAATTAAAAGAAAGAACTCTTTGTTGAATACCAATGTCTAATGAAAATTTAGGACAATAGCTAATCAATACATTTAATAGAAGTAGTTAGGTAGAAAACAGAAAGGGATTTGGGTACTTTAGGAATTAAGTGTTTAAGCCAAAAAAAAGCTACATGGGTGAGGCTTCCTTTTTACACTTAGAATATCAAAAGTACACTCAATAGGTACACTTAGACTCAATAAAAAAGCCTCACATTGCTGTAAGGCTTGATTTTACTGGTGGAGAATACCGGATTCGAACCGGTCACCTCTTGCCTGCCAGGCAAGCACTCTAGCCAAATGAGCTAATCCCCCAAACTAGTTCGCAAATATAACATATAAATTTCCCAAAAAGCAAATTTCAAAATACAAATCCATTCTATTTGAAAAAAAGTCAAATCCTCCTTTACTTTTTTTAACTTTACATCAAAATCCTCACTATGGTATCAGAAAATCCAATAGGTTCGCTCTTCACAACAATTGAAAATAATATTGCTACCGTTACATTTGGTCATCCTTCGAGCAATTCTTTTCCAAGAGAATTGTTGGATCTTTTAACGAATGAGTTCACTATTTTGAGCACAAATTCAGCCGTTTCAGTGATAGTTATACAAAGTGAAGGCTCGGGTGCCTTTTGTGCGGGTGCTTCTTTTGATGAACTTTTAGCTGTTTCCAATGAAGAAGCAGGAACACAATTTTTTTCTGGATTTGCGCATTTGATCAATGCGATGCGTTCATGTTCCAAGCTTATCGTCGGGCGCATTCATGGAAAAGCAGTTGGTGGAGGCGTAGGAATTGCTTCCGCCTGTGATTATGCATTGGCGACAAAAAATGCATCAATAAAATTATCAGAATTGGCGATCGGAATTGGTCCCTTTGTAATAGAACCTGTCGTTTCGAAGAAAATCGGAAAAACGGCAATGGCCGAAATGACCCTCGCAGCCCATGAATGGAAAACTGCTGATTGGGCCACAGCCAAAGGATTATACGCTAATACTTTTGAAACCATAACAGAACTGGATGCCGCAATAGCTGATTTCACTGGTAAATTATCCGGTTACAATCCAAAAGGTTTATTGGAGATGAAAAAGGTTTTCTGGGAAGGAACGCAACATTGGGATACATTGTTGCTAGAACGCGCCGCGATTTCGGGTAAATTGGTGTTGTCTGATTTTACCAGAAAAGCATTGTCCCAATTCAAAAAGTGATTTTCGAAGGATTTATTCTGAATTTATTTCAGGAGCTATTTCCTGCTGTACACTATATCTTTTTATAAGGTGGAAAAAAATCACCTTATAAAAAGGATGCCGTTTCCATCAGGGCTAGAACATTTGTGGATTATCAAATTCGGATTACAAACAAAATAATTTCATCCTATCTCCCTCCACTTTGGGGAGGGTTGGGGAGGGAAAATATTTACATCCCATTTCTCATATCAATTTGCTAAATTTGCATCAAAATTAAACTCCAATGAGCAATATCAGAATTACTAAACAATTTAGTTTCGAAACCGGTCACGCCTTATATGGCTATGATGGGAAATGTAAAAATGTCCACGGACATAGTTATAAATTGTCAGTAACGGTAATTGGAACCCCAATTTCAGATCGCTCTAATGTGAAATTTGGAATGGTGATTGACTTCACGGATTTAAAGAAAATTGTAAAAGAAGAAATAGTAGATCAGTTTGACCATGCGACTGTTTTCAACGGAACAACCCCGCATATCGAATTGGCAAACGAATTAATAGTTCGCGGACACCATGTTATTTTAGTAGAGTACCAACCAACAAGCGAAAATATGGTAGTTGATTTTTCTCAAAGAATCATCAGAAGATTACCCGAAGGAATCACCCTTTTCTCTTTGAAATTACAAGAAACCGAATCTTCTTTCGCGGAATGGTTTGCCAGTGATAATGTGAAATCCATACTGTAACTTCATGCAATTACACAATAACAAAAAAATATATTTTGCCTCCGACCAGCATTTTGGAGCACCGACACCCGAATTGAGTTTCCCGAGAGAACAAAAATTCGTAGCTTGGCTCGACCAAGTAAAAGACGATGCTGAAGCTATTTTTCTATTGGGCGATTTATTTGATTTTTGGTTCGAATACAAAACCGTAGTTCCAAAAGGGTTTATCCGTATTTTAGGTAAATTGGCCGAAATCCGAGACAGTGGAATCCCTATTTATTTCTTCGTGGGAAACCATGATTTATGGATGGAAGATTATTTTCAGAAGGAATTGAACATTCCAGTTTTTCATGACAATCAAGAATACACTTTTGGAGATAAAACATTCCTCATTGGCCACGGTGACGGAAAAGGTCCGGGCGATTTAGGATACAAACGCATGAAAAAAATATTTGCAAATCCGTGTTTCAAATGGCTTTTTAGATGGCTTCATCCTGATATTGGCGTGAAATTGGCGCAATACCTTTCGGTAAAAAACAAACTGATTTCTGGCGATGAAGATGTGACCTTTCTTGGCGAAGACAATGAATGGCTGATTCTCTATTCCAAAAGAAAACTGGAAACCAAACATTACAATTACCTTATTTTTGGCCACCGTCATTTGCCTATGAAAGTAACCGTAGGAGAAAATGCCGAATATGTGAATTTGGGTGACTGGATTACGTATTTTACCTATGGTGTTTTTGATGGTGAGACTTTCGAAATCAAAAAGTATTAATAAATTTTCAAGATATCCTGCTTAAGCTTAACCCGCTGTTTTTAATTAAATAAAAAACTTACAAATAAGTATTAGTGGCTCATTAATGTTTCCTTTTTGTATATATTTGATGTAATTAAACTTAGAAATTATTTAATAAAAATAAAAATTATGAAAACTGAAAATAAATTAACCAAATTTTTTATTTATTTAGGGATTATATTGTTAACGGTCGGATTATTATCTGTTGATTTAGATGATTTTTCTTTTGAATATAATAAAAAATCATATTTCAAAATTATCGTTGCAGTTGTATTTTTAATGATTTCGTTTTACAGAATACAAAACGAGAAACATACCAATCAAATTAAAAACTAAAAAGTATAGAAGAGAATGCTTTTTGTCTATTTTATAATTATTGCAAAAATTCCAATCTCTAATTCATACCCACACCATACAAATAATCATCTAGATTTATTTTAAACAAAGTGCCTTCTACCAAATCTTTTACGGCATCTAATTCTTCCATGGAAACGGCCAAATCAATTTGGGAACAAGGTGTTTTTAGTAAAAATTTGTGGCATTTGTTTTTCAGTTCACAATCATCGCAACATCTGTTTTGGATATAGCTGTCTTCAATACAACGTTTAAATAGTTGCAGTTCCTGTTGGGTAAAATAAAAACCCATTTCTCTAAAAACCAATTGGACTTTGTCCAGTACAACGTCATTATCTTTTCTCCAGTAGAAAGCAGTGCCTAAATTGTTATGATATATTTGTTTTATTTCTTGCATGTTTCATTAGTTTGAAGCAAATATAAGTATTATTTATATTTGTTCTAAATAATAAAACATAAAAAAGCATAAAAGTTTGGTAAAATAATCTTGAGATTTTTTTAAAATAGCATGTTTAATGCCATTCTACTTTTGTAATTAACAACCGTGCAGTTTGTCATTTCGACGAAGGAGAAATCACATCAAGTTATTCAAATTGTGTGATTCCCCCTTGTCGGACACGAGTGATAGCAAACTGGCGAAGCAATGACAGTATTACTCGCTATTTTCATGTTCCTCAATATCTTTTTGCAAGTCCAGTTTTCTAAAAGTAGGGAATACAGCTCCTGTAATAAATACAGTAATCAGTGTCATGCTTCCACCAAAGACCACTGCGCTAACAGTTCCCATCAGCTTTGCGGTTAATCCACTTTCGAAAGCACCCAATTCATTAGACGAACCCACAAAAATAGAATTCACCGCTGCAACTCGGCCTCTCATGTGATCCGGTGTTTTCAATTGCAAAATAGTTTGGCGTATCACCACCGAAATCCCATCGAAAACACCGCTTAAAAATAAAGCCGCAACTGACAACCAAAAAATCGATGAAAGTCCAAAAACGATAATACAAATACCAAACGCAAAAATTGCCGACAACAGTTTCATACCCGCATTTTTGGTAAAAGGAATATAAGCGGATATTATTAGCATCAAAAATGCGCCAACTGCCGGTGCGGCTCTCAAAACACCAAACCCTTGGGGACCGACTTTCAAAATATCCTGTGCAAAAATGGGTAACAGCGCTACAGCTCCTCCAAAAAGGACGGCAATCATATCTAGTGATAAAGCACCTAAAATCGTTTTATTGTTGTAGACAAACTTCACACCTTCCTTCAAACTTTCCATAATAGGTTCGCCAATTTTTGGATTCAAAATAGGTTTCGTTGCAATTTGGGTTAAAGCGATTAACGCAAAAAGTGAACACCCCAAAACGATGGACATGGACCAATGAACACCAATCCAATTGATCGAAAAACCGGCTACCGCAGGTCCTAAAACGGAACTTATTTGCCAAACAGAACTGCTCCAAGTGGCAGCATTGGGATATAATTTTTTAGGAACAATCAAAGACAAAAGAGAAAATATCGTCGGGCCAAGAAAAGCACGAACCAATCCGCCTAAAAACACGAAAAAGTAAATAGAATATAAAATAGTTTGGGTAGAAAAGTCTTTTATAAAGGGTGGCCATGTAAATAAAAACAAGCCCAAACTAATAATTGAAAATCCTAATATGCATTTAAATAGCAATCCTTTTTTCTCCTTTTGATCGACTATATGTCCGGCAAATAAAGCCATTGAAATGGCTGGAATAACTTCCATTAATCCAATAATTCCTAAGGACAACGGGTTTTTGGTTAAACTGTAGACTTCCCATTCAATGACAATAAATTGCATCGACCAGCCAAAAACCATAGCAAAACGCAATAACAAAAAAATATTGAATTCTTTATACCGCAGTGCCGAATACGGGTCTTTTTTTTTCATAACAAAATAATCATTCTTTAATATCTCGCAATCGCAATTGCAAGCTTATTTTTCCTTTCCATTCGTTTTCATCAATGCAATAGACCGCTTGAAAAGGTTTTTGATGCGTAGTCAGTTCCATTTTGTCACCTAAGTTAAAACCAATTGCAGCAATACCTTCGGAATTATTTTGTTTGACAAAAAGTTTTAGGTGTTCCTCTTCTTGACCCATAGGTTTTACATAACCAGTGTCTTTAATGTTTTTAGTCAGGAAAATTGGCGTCATATTTTGTGGTCCGTACGGTTCAAATTGTTTCAGAATCCGGATTAGTTTTGGAGTAATATCCGCAAAATCAATCTCGGCGTCAACTGCAATTTCGGGTGTCAACATATCCGAATGAATGGTTCTTTCCACTTCTTTTTCGAAAGCGTCTTTAAAGATTTGATAGTTTTCTGCCGCCAATGTCATTCCCGCAGCATACATGTGACCGCCAAATTGTTCCAAATATTCTGTACACGCTTCGAGTGCATTATACACATCAAATCCTTTTACGGATCGTGCCGAAGCCGCATATTTATCCCCACTTTTGGTAAAAACAAGTGTTGGTCGATAATAGGTTTCTATCAATCGGGAAGCGACAATTCCAATCACACCTTTGTGCCAATCTTCTTGAAAAACTACGGAAGTAAAACGTTCTTTTTCATTGTTTTCCTCAATCTGTTGCAACGCTTCTTTGGTAATTAATTTATCTAAATCTTTTCGTTCAGAATTATATGCCTCAATTTCAGAAGCAAATTGTTGGGCTTGCTCAAAATCAAATTCGGTTAATAATTCTACCGCATGATTGCCGTGTTTGATCCGTCCGGCAGCGTTTATCCTGGGGGCGATGATGAAAACAACATCGGTAATGTCTAAAGTTTGTTTTTTTATCTGGTGGATTATAGCTTTGATTCCTGGTCTTGGATCCGTGTTTATAACTTGCAGTCCAAAATAAGCCAGCACCCGATTTTCTCCGGTCATCGGAACGATATCAGCGGCAATGGCAGCCGATACTAAATCCAGATACGGAACCAAATCCTCAATTGTCTGGTTTCGGTTGACACCCAAAGCCTGAATCAATTTGAAACCTATTCCACAACCACACAACTCATCATAAGGATAATTACAATCATCACGTTTTGGATCGAGAACAGCAACGGCTTCAGGCAGAGAATTTCCTGGTCTATGGTGGTCACAAATGATAAAATCGATGTTTTTTGCTTTGGCATACCCCACATGATCAATGGATTTTATACCACAATCCAAAGCGATGATAAGTGAAAATCCATTGTCATCAGCAAAGTCAATTCCTTTAAATGAAATTCCGTACCCTTCATCATAACGATCCGGAATGTAAGTCGCCACGTTTGGATAATAGGTTTTTAAATAGGAAGAAACGAGAGAAACTGCGGTGGTACCATCGACATCATAATCGCCAAAAACAAGAATATTTTCCTCATTTTCAATTGCTTTTTCGATTCTAGAAACTGCTTTTTCCATATCTTTCATCAAGTACGGATCGTGCAAATCATCTAAACTCGGACGAAAAAAGCGTCTGGCATCTTCAAAAGTTTCAATGCCGCGTTGCACTAATAAAGTGGCTACAAAATCTTCTACATTCAATGCTTTCGCCAAATCTTGAACGGCATTTTCGGAAGGTTTTGGTTTTAGGGTCCAACGCATATTGATTTGGGATTATAAAATTGTATTAGGAATTTTGTCAGGTCGAGCGCAGTCGAGACCAACTGATGTGTCTCGACTGCGCTCGACCTGACATCGGATTGTGATTTTATTTTGAAACCAAAGCACTTCCGTAAAATGCAATTCCATCCCATCCGGTTTTCATGAAATTGCGGATGTTTTGGTGATCTGTTCCGTTTGGATTTTGCAAAACATCTTCGTAATAATACGCTCCAAAACAGGCTAATGTTGCTGCTTCTGATAAACTTTGAATTTCAGCGAAAGCAAACAACTTGCAAGATCCTGAATTTTCTCCAGCTGCATTGTGTTGCAAACCATTCTCAAATGCCGTAGGAGTAAAATCGTAGTTATCTTCAATTGTTGCGATGGTTTCTACAAACGTGATCATTTCTGGCGTTTGCTTTAATTTATCTAAAAAGGATTCTAAATTCATAGTTTTTTATGGGTTATTCTTCTTCCGAAAATTTACTTTTTTTAGGTTCTTTAGTGATAGTTTTTCCACTGATCACGACGACAATTTCACCTCTTGGCGCTATTTTATTAAAATGATCGACCACTTCTTTCACGCTTCCGCGAACATTTTCTTCGTGTAGTTTGGATAATTCTCTGGAAACCGATATTTGGCGGTCTTCGCCAAAAAAGGTAATGAATTCCGCTAAAGTTTTTACTAATTTATGTGGAGAAACATATAAAATCATCGTTCTGGTTTCTTCTGCCAACGCTAAATATCTAGTTTGACGTCCTTTTTTATCAGGCAAAAAACCTTCGAAAACAAATTTATCATTGGGTAAACCACTGTTGACTAATGCCGGAACAAACGCCGTTGCACCCGGTAAACATTCCACATCAATTCCGTTTTCAACACAAGCGCGGGTCAGTAAAAAACCAGGATCAGAAATCGCTGGCGTTCCTGCATCTGAGATTAAGGCGATATTTTCTCCGGCTTTTAACCTCGAAATTAAATTCTCGATGGTTTTGTGTTCGTTGTGCATGTGATGGCTGTACATGTGAGTGCCAATTTCGAAATGCTTTAACAATTTTCCGCTTGTACGCGTATCTTCGGCGAGAATCAAATCGACTTCTTTAAGAATCCGAATCGCTCGAAAAGTCATATCTTCGAGATTGCCAATAGGCGTAGGAACGATGTATAATTTTGACATAGATAAAATAATTAAATACAAAATTTAAAGAAAGTCTGTATTTGTTCAAATGTATATTCAGAACAATTCAAGGCGATTTACAAAAATTTTTTCTCTATAATATCCATAAAACGTTCTTCATACTCTTGTTTTCCTTCCCAGTTGTTATAGTCCGGTTTTACCATTTCCTGGATAAAATCTCTGGTTTCATAGAAAGTATCAAATGTGATTAATTGATTTAAAACGCGGTTGTAATCTTCGCTGCTGTTTCCAAAAAGATGTTTTATAAAAGCAATGCGGTCATTTAAATCGATATTGATTCCTTTAGCTAATTTTTCGTTCAGCGAAACTATTTTTGACTCTGCTTTTTCGGTTGGTGCTGCGGGAGTACTTTCTGATTCCGGTTCTTCAGGTTGTAGATTTTCTTTTGGAGTTTCAATAACTATTGCTGTTGGAATGTTATCTACTTGCTGTTTTTTTACAAAAAGCGTGTCGTGATAATTGCCTCCTAATAAATCCTCAAAAGAGATTTGCACCGCTTGCGCTTTCTTTGGCATTTCCAATTCCGTCTGCGTTTCTTCTTCCTGTGATAATTCAAAAGCAGGTTCAAAAGGCGCTTCCGGTTCTGCTGTCTCATCCTCTGCTTCCGTTTCCGTAGCAACAACTGTTTCGCCGACTACCATTTCCTCTTCTTTTTCATGCTCCTCAAGTAGCGCTTCGGCTTGCTCTAAAGGCATTTCGATAGTTTTCTCAGCAGCTACTTCCTCAATAATTATTTCCTCTTCAGGAATTTTATCAGCTTCAGTTTCTTGGACTTCCACGGCACTTTCTTCTTCCGTTGCAACTGGATCCGGTTCCTCTGAAGGAGTTATTTCTTGGGTTTGTTCCAAAGTCGTTTCTACTGTTTCTTCAACTATTGTTTCTTCTAGTACCGCAACTGTTTGTGGTTGAACGGAATCAGTTGTATCAAAAACAGCTGCGATTTCTCTGCTGATTTCCGTTATACCAATGGTTGGTTTTGCTTCACTGAAATGTTCTTCCACAAATCGTAAGACAGAAAGTTTTTCGTATAACTTCTGTGTTTCCAGATATAATTGATTGATATCAGATTTATTTTTTAGCTGTAATATTCTGTGTGCAATGCTGATTAAATCGGCTTCCAATTTTTTTTTCATGTCTGTTGAAATTATAGGGTGTTAAGCGGGTCTTTTTTGATGCGTTTTCGTATTCCGTTTGATATCGTCCCAAGAAAAGGGAATCTTTGTGAACACGATTTTTATTTTTTTAAATAAGTGCTCTCGAATCTCCCATTTGATATAAATTTTATACTTTTGAAACGACGTAAAAGTATACAATTTTTAAGTCGGTTTCTTTATTATAAAGCAATAAAAACTATTCATTTTTTAAGTCAGAAAAATACAAAATGTTTCTCGAAAATACAGTAAATCACAAAGAACAATTTGGTTGGATCGAAGTCATTTGTGGCTCCATGTTTTCGGGTAAGACCGAAGAATTGATCCGTCGTTTGAGAAGAGCGCAATTTGCCAAGCAAAAAGTCGAAATTTTCAAACCAGCAATCGACACCCGCTATGATGATGAAATGGTGGTCTCTCATGATGCTAATGAAATCCGTTCTACGCCCGTTCCCGCTGCCGCAAATATTGCAATTTTGGCGCAAGGTTGTGATGTAGTGGGCATTGACGAAGCACAGTTTTTCGATGACGAAATTGTCAAGATCTGTAACGATTTGGCCAATCAGGGAATCCGTGTTATTGTGGCCGGATTGGATATGGATTTCAAGGGAAATCCTTTTGGCCCGATGCCTGCTTTAATGGCAACTGCTGAATATGTAACCAAAGTCCATGCCGTGTGTACCCGCACGGGAAATCTCGCGAATTACAGTTTCCGCAAAACCGACAATGACAAACTCGTCATGCTGGGCGAAACCGAAGAATACGAACCATTGAGCCGTGCTGCGTATTATCATGCGATGCGGAAAGATCAGGAGAAGTAAATCCTCTCCCCTTCTTAATTCCATTTTTTTCTGAAATTCCCAAGTTAGATAATTCACATACGAATAGGTTTTATTTAAATCCAATAAATTAATGTCTGTTATCACAACTATTCCTTTTTAACAAAACTACAAAAAAAGGATTCTCGTGGAATAACTTTGTTAAATTGATTCCTGCTATAACTGACAAATAGAATTTAGTCTGCACGGTTGAACTATATTTGAGACCAATAATCCTAAATCTGCAACTCTGATAGCAATAAAACAGGTGTTGTGGTATCGATAACTTGATAAATATCAGATATTTTTTTAAAATAGTTGGTTTTAAGACATGCTACCATAAAAGTACATGCCTGACTTCCTATAATCACTTTTTAAACAAAATAGGTTAGACTATTCAAAATTTGATGCGTATTGACTTAAAAATTACACCTCTAAATCAACCATTAAACCAATCAACTCCTTTTGGGTTGTTATCCCTTTATCGTGCAAATACCAGAGTTGTAAGTTGGTTTTTAAAGTTTCGTCAATAACGCCAAATTCTTTTTTATAATCCGCAACCAAATCAGCAGCAGCTTTAGGTCTTGGTCCCCAACTACCGAGTATAGCGCCTGTTGTTTTAGCGACAACGATCAATATAGGAATTGATTTTTTTTTGTTCGTCAGATATAAGTTCATTAGTTCTTCATTTTCATCACGCAGCACAATTCTCAAGTCAATTTTGCCAGATTGCACTGCCATTGTATTCATGATTGGCAACAACTGAGCAGCATCTCCGCACCAACCTTCTGAAATTACTACCCAAATGTATTCGCTTTTTAGATTCTTTAACTTAATCTGATTTTCTTCCGTAATTGTAATGGTTTTGTCCA
The DNA here is from genome assembly GCF_003970305.1 of Flavobacterium sp. LB2P53. Lineage (NCBI taxonomy): Bacteria > Pseudomonadati > Bacteroidota > Flavobacteriia > Flavobacteriales > Flavobacteriaceae > Flavobacterium > Flavobacterium sp. LB2P53. The sequence continues at coordinate 5,637 of NZ_RYDG01000011.1, read as the reverse complement.
AGCGATGCATACGGGTTTCATTCAGGGTGCTATACTGCGTCAAATTTTCGGATTGTTCCTTTCCTGTGGATTTTCCTTCCAATATTAAATCTGAAATAAGTTTTCTGTATTCGGTATAGGAATGACTGTTAAATAATGCTTTAGCTACAGGAATTTTCATAATACGTAAGTTGTTTACACAAAGTTAGCATAAAATTGGCCTATAAAGATGACTTATATCAGTTTCAATTCTACAAAAAGTGTATTTTTATCCTAAATTACAAAGATGGATTTAAAAACAAAATCGATAGGATTAGTTCTCTCCGGAGGCGGTTCTAAGGGTATTGCTCATGCTGGCGTGATCAAATTTTTAGAAGAAAAAAACATACGCCCGTCTCAGATAGCGGGCACGAGCGCAGGTGCTATTGTTGGTGCAATGTATGCCTGGGGAAAGACACCGGAGGAAATTCTGGAGTTTTTCAAGTCGATCTATCTTTTTCATTGGAAACATTTGACCTTTAAAAAGGCGGGGTTGATTGATTCAGAATCCTTCAAAAGTTATTTTCATACTATTTTTGGAGAGGCCGTTTTGGGCGATTTAAAAATTCCAATTCAAATTACAGCTACCGATATGGTTCGAGGAAAACTAAAAATATTTGCCCCCGAAACAAAAATTACAGATGCTGTTTTAGCTTCCTCGGCGTTTCCGGGTATTTTGTCCCCTTATGAAATAAAAGGAAGCATTTATAGTGACGGAGGGATCCTAAATCATTTTCCAACAGATATCCTGCAAGGACAATGCGATACCCTGATTGGTGTTTACGTGAGTCCCATTCAAAAAATAGACGCCAAAGATTTGAATACGATCAAAGCGGTAACGACTCGGGCTTTTGATATTCTTTCGGCAAATTCTAATATGCATAAATTTAACATCTGCGACTGGATCATAGAACCAAAGGATTTATGCCTGTACAGTACGTTTGAAACCAACCGAATTAAAATGGATGCCGTATTTAACATTGGCTATGAAGCCGCAAAAAAATCGTACGAAAAACTAAATTTATAAAATTTAAATAACGCATTTTTTAGAAAACAGAATATGTCTATATTTGCACCAATCAACTCAACACACACATGAAATACAAAAGAATTCTTCTTAAACTAAGTGGAGAAGCTTTAATGGGCGACTTGCAATACGGAATTGACCCAAAAAGACTAGCTGAATACGCTGACGAAATTAAACTAATTCATGATAAAGGAGTAGAAATAGCGATTGTAATAGGTGGTGGAAATATTTTTAGAGGAGTTGCCGGAGCCAGCGCAGGAATGGACAGAGTCCAAGGAGATTACATGGGAATGCTGGCCACTGTGATCAACGGAATGGCCTTACAGGGTGCACTGGAAGAAAAAGGAATGAAAACCCGTTTGCAAACGGCGTTAAAAATGGAATCCATTGCGGAACCTTATATCAAAAGAAGAGCAGACCGCCACCTGGAGAAAGGAAGAATTGTAATTTTTGGAGCCGGAACCGGAAATCCATATTTCACAACAGATACCGCAGCCGTTTTACGGGGTATTGAGATCAATGCTAATGTGATTCTAAAAGGAACTCGCGTGGATGGTGTGTATGATTGTGATCCGGAAAAAAATCCATCTGCCGTAAAATTCGATTTTATTTCCTTTGAAGATGTCCTCAAAAAAGGATTGAATGTAATGGACACAACCGCTTTTACATTAAGCCAGGAAAATAAATTACCAATCGTGGTTTTTGATATGAATAAAGTAGGCAATTTATTGAAAATCTGCGAAGGAGAAAACATAGGAACCGTAGTAAATATATAGTTAATGGTTCCTGGTTATAGCTTTTGGATTGCTCCAAATTTCTAAAACCCAAAACCCAAAACCTAAAAAAATGACTGAAGAAATTGAATTTATATTAGATAGCACCAAGGAATCCATGACCGGTTCTATTGCACATTTAGAAAAAGAATTTTTGAATATTCGTGCCGGAAAAGCATCTCCTGCCATGCTGGGAAGTGTTTTTGTTGATTATTACGGATCGGCAACACCGCTTTCGCAGGTATCAAAAATCAGTGTGCCTGATGCAAGAACAATTACGTTGCAACCTTTTGAAAAAAACATGCTACACGTGATTGAAAAAGCAATTATGGTGGCCAACATTGGTTTTAACCCAATGAATAACGGTGATGTAATTATCATCAGTGTTCCTGCACTAACTGAGGAAAGAAGACGTGATCTTGCCAAACAAGCCAAAGTTGAAGCCGAAGACGCTAAAGTGGGTATCAGAAATGCCAGAAAAGATGCCAACACTGAGATCAAAAAATTAGAAAAAGAAGGAACATCAGAAGACATTTGCAAAAGTGCCGAAGAAGAAGTGCAAAACTTAACCAATAGTTATATCCGTAAAATAGATGAACTTTTAGTGGTGAAAGAAGCTGAAATCATGAAGGTGTAAAACAACCTCAACACCTATTGAAACCCGTCCCGTTAGTATAATTGGACGGGTTTTCTGTTTTTTGTAAATATCACTACAAGTGGGTATTATAATTTATAAAATATTTCTTATTTTTATGAAATATTAACATTTAAAAATTTTATGAAAACAAACAAACAAACAGCTAAAAAACTATTTATGCAGGACAACTATCCTTGGCTTGGTTTTAATTTTACTTAGTTGTTGTGAAGATTTATATGAGGAAAATATTGATTCTTCAATTGGCAAAGCAACTATTACTGAAATGAAATTTGAAGAGCTTTTGGCAAAAGATTCTAAATTTAAAGACTTAGTTGAAAAAGTAGGTGGAAATTTGATTACAAAAAAAAATGCATTCAAAAAACAAAACGATTTTATCATCACTAACGACAATGTAAAAAAAATTAAATTAAATAATATTATTTCTTATACAATGGCAATAAAAAGAAACAATGCTACTGATAATTTAAGTTTTGAAAATTTAGTTATACAAGAAGAAATTAATACTAATTCAAGAGCATACATTTTAAAATATATACCTAATAATATTATATTATCAGAAGGTCAATTATTGAATTTTGAAGGTGAAATTCAAATGAATCGTTTAGAAAAAGCACCTAAATTTAATAACAACAAACCACAGAACCGAACCACAGAATCAGAATGTTTCGTATATGTAGAACAATTATGGTGTTCAGCACCTTATCAAGGTAGTACACAACATCATTTACCCGGTACGTCGTGTCAAGTTTCAACCCTCTATATAAGAACAGTTAAAGTATTAACACCTGATGCATGTGGTAGTACTGGTGGTGGAACAAGTGGTTCAACAGGAAGTGATGGTGGTTTTGGTGATCCCTACGGTACAGGAGGTGGCGGCGGCTACGACAATAGTGATTATCCAACAAAGGATACATATACGGAGAATTATCAACAATATATTACAATCCCTATATTGACTGCAGAAAATAGTTTTGATATAAAGAATACTGTGATTTTTAATAACAGTCTTTCTTTTCAGCAGCAACAATGGGCTATTGACAATCCTAATTCATACAATCAAATTATCCAATATCAAATAGACAACAAATGGAGCGATGAAAGTAAAGAATTTTCCTTACAAATAATAACACCATTAAGTGGAGACTCTTCATTAAAAATTGACATTGAGTCTTCTTTTAAATCACCAATGAATATTGATTGTTCAAGTATTCCCTATGATACTACAAAACCCGAAAATCAGAAGTTCAATGAATTATTCGATGCATTAAAAACGTCTGCTGAATTTAAAAAACTGTTTTTAGATATTTTCCACGATAGTAAACGATTTAATGTTAAATTTGAGATAGTCGATCGAGTATATGAAGACAATGATACTTCTAAACCAGAAGCTAATGCCACCACAAGTGAAGATCCTGTTACCAAAAATTTGACGATAAAAATTAGTAAACAATTACTTATTGCAGGAACAACAAGATCCCAAACCAATATTGAAAATGCAAAAACAATATTACACGAATGCATTCATGCTTATCTTTTTTCAAAAGCAGCTAATCCTACCGTTGGTGCAAATTTTGTTACAATTTTAAACACCATGTATCCTACTCCTAACGAACAGCACGATTTTATGTACGGCAAAATGATTCCTACAATGCAAAAAGTTCTAGGAGAAATAAGAGATTTGGTAACGACCGGACCGAAAAGAACTATCCTAGAAGCGTATACAATGCATCCGACAACAAATCCAATGACTTCTACTAGTTTTAATTGGCTAGACTTTTATAAATATATAAGTTTAAGTGGACTAAATGAAACAAGTTGTTTTAAAGTTGATTTTCCTAAAGACACTGATGCACAATCCCTCTTAAATCAATATATTAACGCAGGAAAAATAGAATTAGATAGATAGAAATATGAAAAACTTATACATAATGCTTTTGTTCGTTTCTGGTATTACTTATTGCCAAAACATTTCTTTAATCAAAAACTTAGATACAATATATGTAGACTTCAAAGAAAGCGCTACGCAAATTAAGACCGTTCTACCTAAAGATAATCCAGGGTTTAAGAGATGGTATATTATAAAATTTAAAGAAAAAAACAAGGATGAATATTTACAATTTAATGTAAGTGATTACCCCTCAACTACAAGAAGAGAAATAGGTGACAAATCAGATTTTAGATTTATCAAAAAATCGTATTTAAGGAAAAACAAGAAAAGGATAATTTCAGTAAATTTTTTTAAAAAATATGGCGTTTTCAAGAGCTATTATGAAGCGTTTGAAAAATGTAAAGTAATATACATAATTGACAGATCAGAGGAGAAAAATGGACAAATTCCTATTTATGAAGTGTCAATATCAAGTTCATATATGATGGGAGAGTAAAATTAGTGCTATTGTTACTAAAGCAAAACATTGACTGCAAAAGAACCTTGCTCATAAACCAAATCATCATATCATGAGACCTTACTTATTGCTAGTGCTACTGTTTTCTATAAAAGTGTTTAGCCAAAACTATAATTCTCTCAAAGAGTCCGAAACTATTTATATTGAATTCAAAGGAAAAAACAACGAAAAAAAATACGCTATTGATACTAGAATTCAACCAAATAATTTTGATGAGAGGGCGCTTACAATTTTGTTTTACCCGCAAAGTTCGGGCTTTACTTTCAACACCCAAAGTTTAAAAATTGAAAAAAAAAGAAGCAAATATTGTCTCTGAAGTTAGGAAAGTAAATAAATCATTTTAAAAAAAATAAAAAACATATAATTGGAATAAATTTTAAAAAAAAATATGAGCAGAATGACATTATATGTCAGTTGTTTACACAAAAAAAGTATTTTATATTATTGATTTTACCGTAAAGAAAAAAGTCAATGTTCTCTTATATGAAGTTAATTCGATGAATGTTTGTCCGGTGTTGGAATAATAAAATACGTTGATGCAAAACATTTTCCCGCTGCTTGAGCGAGCGTCCCGCTCGTAATTCCTATTAAGGATTAATATAATTTTGGTATGTGGTAGTGTTTTAAAATTAAAGTATGTGACAATATAGATTGTGTTCACGAGCGGGACGCTCGCGCGCAATGTCATTAAGTTAAGGTTTTATTGTTTTGATTTACAGCTATTTATTGTATTTAAAATTAGGTTTTTTATAGTAT
>NZ_RYDG01000010.1:83354-111696 GCF_003970305.1 Flavobacterium sp. LB2P53 | reverse complement strand
ATAGAAATCGAATTCGACCTTTAGTGCTTAAAAATCAAAAAGATGCAATATAAAATTCCTTAACTTAATGACATTGAGCGCGACCCTTGGGGCACACTCTTATAAAACTGTGCTCGGAATAAACCAAAAAATCTCGCCATTGCTGACGAGATTTTGTTATTTAGACTGAAATGAATTCAGATTAGATGATCATCATTGCATCACCGTAAGAATAGAATTTGTATTCTTTTTCGATTGCTTCTGCGTATGCTTTTTTCATTAAATCGTGGCCACAAAAAGCGGAAACCATCATTAATAAAGTTGATTTTGGCGTGTGAAAATTAGTAATCATACAGGTGGGAATCGTAAATTCATGAGGTGGAAACACAAATTTATTTGTCCATCCGTCAAAAGGATTCAGTGTATTATGTGACGAAACTGAACTTTCTACGGCACGCATAGATGTTGTTCCTACGGTACAGATTCTTTTTTTATGAACTTTTGCGTTATTTACAATATCACATGCTTCTTGAGTGATTTTTAATTCCTCGGAATCCATTTTGTGTTTTGATAAATCCTCAACCTCAACCGGATTAAAAGTTCCCAAACCTACGTGAAGGGTTACTTCGGCAAATTTGATTCCTTTGATTTCCAGTTTTTTCATTAAATGTTTAGAGAAATGCAATCCTGCAGTTGGCGCTGCAACAGATCCTTCTTCTTTGGCATAAATAGTTTGGTAACGTTCCGCATCTTCCGGAGTTACGTCTCTAGAAATGTATTTTGGGATTGGAGTTTCTCCAAGTTCCGTTAATTTATTTCTGAATTCTTCATAAGAACCGTCGTAAAGAAAACGCAATGTTCTTCCACGAGACGTAGTATTATCTATCACCTCAGCGACTAAGGAATCATCATCTCCAAAATACAATTTGTTACCAATTCTGATTTTTCGGGCCGGATCTACTAAAACGTCCCAAAGTCTTTGCTCTGCATTTAATTCTCTAAGTAAAAAAACTTCGATTCTTGCGCCTGTTTTTTCCTTGTTACCATACAAACGTGCCGGAAAAACTTTAGTATTATTGAGAATTAAAACATCGCCTTCGTCAAAATAATCAATAACATCTTTGAACATTTTATGCTCTATAGTCCCTTTCTTACGATCTATAACCATTAGACGTGCTTCGTCTCTGTTTTCAGCTGGATATTCAGCAAGAAGTTCTTTTGGCAAATCGAATTGAAAATGTGATAGTTTCATCTTAAAAAGTTATAAGTTATGAATTATGAGTTATGTCCTTCGTCTGCGCTCAGGATGACAATCTTAATTCGAGTGTGCAAATATACGATTGTGAGATAGGCGTTGTCAAGTGTTTTGCAATTTATTTTTCCTCACACCAGCCCTCTCCAAAGGAGAGGGAAAAGGGAAACATCTTTTCGCCCAATGAATTGAGGGTTTTTTACGAAATTTCGAAACCTAAACTTTTTAAATCTTCCCAAAAATCCGGATATGATTTTGAAACGACTTCGGCATTTTCGATGATTATGGGTACTTTCAACGCTAATGGTGCAAATGCCATTGCCATTCTGTGGTCGTTGTAGGTTGCAATTTTAATGTTGTGATTGATTTCACTTGAAGCCAAAAGCGTCAAGCTATCATTGGTAACGGATATGCTCGCTCCGAGTTTTGTTAGCTCAATTCGTAGTGCTTCCAGTCGGTCTGTTTCTTTAATTTTCAAGGTATGTAAGCCTGTTAGATGGCAACCAATTCCTAATCCAAGGCAGGTAACTACGATCGTTTGGGCAATATCCGGCGTATTATTTAGTTCAAGATTTAGAGTTTGAGGAATAAAATTCCCTTGTTTGGTAAGCGTCATTTTATTTCCTTCAAAATGCGTTTCGACGCCCATTTGTTTATAGATTTCTACCAAAGCCGAATCGCCTTGTAAACTGGTTTCTGTATAACTGGTCAATGAAACAGTAGCATTTTCAGCCAAAGCAACCAAACTAAAAAAGTAGGAAGCCGAACTCCAATCGGATTCAACAGTCATTACTTTTGATTCCACTTCTTGTTTTGGATAAACTGTAATTACATTTCCTTCAAAACTGGTTTTGATATCCAAATTATTTAATAATGCCAAAGTCATTTTGATGTACGGAACCGAAGTGATCTCACCAACCAAAGTGATTTCAATACCGTTTTCCAGTTTTGGCGCCACTAATAATAAGGCCGATATGTATTGACTGCTTACATTTGCAGGAATAGAAACTTTAGAGTCCGTGATTTTTTGTCCATTGATACGAATGGGCGGATATCCTGGTTCTTTCTCATAGGAGATTTTCGCACCTAATTGTTCCAAGGCTTCCACCAAAACTTTTATAGGGCGCTCCGTCATTCTTTGCGAACCAGTCAAAACTACTTCGCGGCTTTCGTTCACAGCAAAATAAGCGGTCAGGAAACGCATGGCTGTTCCTGCATGATGAATGTCAACTATTTCCTCGTTTCCTAGCAATGCTTTTTGCATGACTTCACTATCATCAGAGTTCGAAGTATTGGCCAAAGTAATGTTTGGGAATAAGGCCTGTAACAATAACAAGCGGTTTGTTTCGCTTTTTGAGCCAGTAACTGCAATTTGAGCTTGTAAATTGGATTGGGAAGTTTGTAACAGTAAATTCATTTTTGTAATTATGGGTTGTGAGTTATGAGATATGAATTATACTTTCATTTTTAACTCAAATAATTTTTGAGTCGCAATTTACCACTCCGCATTTATAATTCATAATTTATACTTCACAAATTATTTGAGTTTTTCATTGTTTTTGTGACGGTCTTTGTCTCGAATGGATTTTAGATCCATTTTTTTATCAAAAGCGGCTTGTAAATCAATTCCGGTTTGGTTGGCTAAACACAATACCACAAAAACTACATCGGCTAATTCCTCGCCAAGGTCTTTGTCTTTATCGCTTTCTTTTTCGGATTGTTCGCCGTAACGACGGGCGATGATTCGGGCCACTTCCCCTACTTCTTCGGTAAGCTGCGCCATATTGGTCAATTCGTTAAAGTAACGAACGCCGTGTTCTTTAATCCAAGTATCTACGTCGAGTTGGGAATTTTTTAGGTTCATTTTTTTAGTTTTTTTATTTCTTTATCAAAATCAGAAATTATTTTCTGTGTTTTATTAAAGGCTTCATAGGCAGCGATTGCTTTTTTATCAGCTTGTATTTTAGAAATTTTCCCTTTACCGTCCAAAACCTTATAATCATTAAAGTTTAGAAATTTATTCACACTTGTTGCCAATTGACTCATCGTAAAAGTATTCTCCCGCTCTATCAATCCTTCTATGTAATCAAAGTAACCCGTTACGGTGCGCTCCAATTGTTTAATTTCTTTTTCTTGTAAATAATTTTTGGCAACTACCACATCCGATTTCAAAACCCTTCCACTTGGACTATTTTTCCAAGTCGTTAATCCCATATTTTCCTTTTCGGCGTCGGCAGTTTTGGCTATTATTTCGGCAGCAGTATTACCGGTTATAGCAAAATGAAATTTATTTTGAACTGTGGCATAGAAATTTTTTGTGATATCGGCATTGCTGTCATAGTCAATACTGCACTCAGCAAAAATATCCGTTACTTGCTGGTAAATCCTTCTTTCATTTGCGCGAATCGAACGAACTCTTTGCAGTAATTCTTTAAAATAATCTTTTCCAAAAATTGCTTGACCCTGTTTTAAACGATTGTCGTCAAGCACAAACCCTTTTATAATATATTCTTTTAAAGTCTGGGTTGCCCAAATCCTGAATTGTGTAGCTTTGGTAGAGTTTACTCTGTAACCAACAGAAATTATTGCGTCAAGACTGTAATGTTTTACTTTGTAGGTTTTGCCATCTGATGCAGTTGCCGAGAAAACCTCGGTAACTGCATTTTCTTCTAATTCCTTACTTTCAAAAATATTTTTTAAGTGTAATGAAACATTGTCTGCACTGCAGTCAAACAATAACGCCATTGCTTTTTGCGAAAGCCATACCGATTCGTTTTGCAGTAAAACATCAACACGTATTTCTCCGCTTGGTGCGGTGTATAAAATAAACTTTTTTACGTTTTCTTCCATAACTATTCTATTGCTATTGTATCAATTACTTTCATTAATCTATCCGTTTCACTTAGTGCTACAATGATTTTTTGATAATGGGCAATATCGTCAAATTCCAGTTTGCGTTCCTTACGGTCTTTGAGCCATTTTTGAGCGGGCTGATAACCACCAATGTAGAAATTCCAAGCTATTTCAGGAACGTTGTCGAAATATTGGGTTTCGTTGGTTGCGGCAACATCCGGAACAATACTTTCGATAAGTTGCTTCAAATCGCCACGATAGGTGTGTTTTGTTGCATTACCTCTTTTGTAGGCGGAATTTATATTTTGAATGTATTGTTCTAAAGCCATCTCAGTTGTACTTGAACAAATGTAAAGAATTGGAACCTAAAAAAACACCTTCAGTGAGGTGTTTCTTATAACAATTTCCGGTATTTACTTTTTATGTTTGGAGAACTCTAAGGAAACCTACTCTCTATTTTTACTGTCAATTACTATCGTTACAGGACCATCATTCAGCAAAAGTACTTTCATATCTGCACCAAAAACGCCAGTTTGTACTTTTTTACCCAATTCTTTCTCCAACTGAAGCACAAAATTCTCGTATAATGGAATAGCTGTTTCTGGTTTTGAAGCTTTGATATAGGAAGGACGATTGCCTTTTTTAGTAGCGGCGTGCAAAGTAAATTGACTTACCACAATAACATCGCCATCTGTATCCTTGACAGATAGATTCATCACTGCATTATCATCTCCAAAAATACGAATATTGACTGTTTTTGAAGCTAACCAATTGATATCTTCTTGATTGTCTAAATCTTCAATCCCAACCAAAACCAACAATCCTTTCTGTATATTAGCTACGACTTTAGTATCGATGGTTACGGAGGCTTGGGAAACTCTTTGAAGGACGATTTTCATTATTTTATATTCTATGTAAAATAGACGCGATAAATAGCGTCTCTACTATTCCCTAGTTTTGTCACTAATTATTCGATCTTCATTATGAATATCAGTACGGTAATTTTCATCGTCACCTTCGAGAATTTTAAGGTAACTTCTATAACGGGACCAAGCGATTTCATCTTTTTCTAAAGCCCCTTTAATAGCGCAATGCGGCTCATCTTTATGCAAGCAATTATTGAATTTACATTGCTCTTTCAACTTAAAAAATTCAGGAAAATAACCACTGATTTCTGCTGCATCCATGTCTACAATTCCAAAACCTTTGATCCCGGGAGTATCGATGATTCTGGCATCAAAAGACAAATCATACATTTCGGCAAAAGTCGTCGTGTGTTGCCCTTGCTTGCTTGCTTCAGAAATTGTCTTTGTTTTTAAATGTAAAGAAGGCTCCATCGCATTTACCAAAGTCGATTTCCCAACTCCGGAATGTCCAGAGAACATGCTCACTTTCCCAATCATCATTTCTTTCAATTCCTCTATTCCTTTCATTTCAGTCGAAGAAACGCGCAAACATTTATATCCAATTTCCTGATACACATGCTGCATGTACAATTGTTCATCCAGCGTGGCATCGTCTAGCGTATCTATTTTATTAAAAACCAGTATAGTTTCAATTCCATACGCTTCGGCAGTAACCAGAAAACGGTCAATAAAGTTAAAAGTCGTTGGCGGATTATTGATGGTTACCAACAAGAAAACCCTGTCAATATTAGACGCAATAATATGCATCTGATGGGATAAATTCACTGATTTCCGAACGATATAATTCTTTCTGTCATGAATGTTATGAATGGTTCCCGTAACAGTATCGGATGATTCTTCTAGTTCATAATCCACAATATCGCCTACAGCAATAGGATTGGTGCTTTTGATTCCTTTAATTCGGAATTTTCCTTTCATACGGCATTCGATAAAATCCCCTTGTTCGGATTTTACGGTGTACCAACTTCCTGTAGATTTGTAAACGAGTCCTGTCATAAAGGATTATTTGATTGAAGATTAACTATTTTAGATTTCTGATTTAAAATCTAAGACTTTGCAAAGATAATTCTTTGTTTTAGGTTTAAAGTTTAAAAGTTTAAAGTTTTTCACTTTGAGCAACTTTACATACAATTAAAAATAGAAAATCCCCACAACTTTTGACAAAAGCTGCAGGGATTTATATTTAAAAAATACGGACTAAGCGTTTAGTACTTTTTCTTGGTGACCAATACTTTCCTGGTGAATCGCTTTGAACATTTTTAGTACAAACTCTTCTGTCAACCCTTTCTTCTCGCCTTCCAAAATCATTTTTCCTAAAATTTCGTTCCAACGATTGTTTTGCAATACAGCAACGTTAGCGTCTTTTTTCACTTGACCAATTTCGTCAGCCACTTTCATTCTTTTGCCTAACAATTCCAATAAATTCGAATCCAGAACATCAATATTCGCTCTCAATTTTGTCATTTTATTAGCAAACTCGTCCGTATCACCACTTACTTTTCTCACTTTCAAATCTTTGAAAATTTGCTTCAAAGCATCTGGTGTCACTTGTTGCGCTGCATCACTCCAGGCATTATCCGGATCAGTATGCGTCTCGATAATCATACCGTCGTAATTCAGATCTAATGCTTCTTGAGTCACTTCAAGAATCATCTCACGGTTTCCTGTAATATGGGAGGGATCAATGATCAAAGGCAAATCAGGGAATTTATTTTGCAATTCAATAGCTATCTGCCATTCAGGAATGTTTCTGTATTTCGTTTTTTCATACGTAGAAAAACCTCTGTGAATAACGCCTAAATTCTTAATTCCTGCCGCATGCAAACGTTCCACACCACCCAGCCACAAAGCCATATCTGGATTTACCGGATTCTTGACCAATACAATTTTATCGGTTCCTTTTAATGTATCAGCAATTTCTTGCACCGCAAACGGATTTGCAGTTGTACGGGCTCCAACCCATAATACATCAATATCATGCTCTAAAGCCAATTTACAATGCGCTGCAGTCGCTACTTCGGTTCCCATAAGCAAGCCGGTTTCTGCCTTTGCTTTTTGCAACCATTTAAGTCCTATTGCTCCTACTCCTTCAAATCCTCCCGGACGCGTTCTTGGTTTCCAAATTCCTGCTCTAAAAACACTTACGTCAGAGTCTTTCAATTCATGTGCAATTTTCAATACTTGCTCTTCTGTTTCAGCACTACAAGGTCCTGCGATTACAAATGGATGAGTCAAATTGAATTCATTCAACCAATTTCTCATTTCTTTCTTGTTTTCCATCTTTTCTAATTTTAGTTTTTTTATTTTATTCTGTGTTGTTTACTTTAACTGTAACCTGCTCCTGAAGCTTCTGAAAAAATGCTGGTTACTTTTTTATATTTATTCCGTTTAATATTTCTTTTATTTTATTCACACTTTGCATTTCATGGTAAATCGCATCATAATCTTCCTTCTCTAATAATTCCTTAAACTTTGACAAATTAGAAATATACTCCTCTAATGTTTTCACAACCTGCTTCCTGTTCTGTTTAAAAATTGGTGTCCACATTGCCGGTGAACTCTTGGCCAAACGAACCGTACTTTCAAAACCAGAACCCGCCATATCAAAAATATCCTGCTCGTCTTTCTCTTTGTCAATTACCGTTTTTCCAAGCATAAATGCACTGATATGGGATAAATGCGACACATAAGCAATATGTTTGTCATGTGATTTTGGATCCATATACCGAATCCGCATTCCCATTGCCTTAAACAAATCCAACGCTTTTTCCTGCAATTTAAACGTTGTTTTTTCGACCTCACAAATGATATTCGTTTTCCCTTGAAACAATCCTTTTATCGCTGCCGATGGTCCTGAAAACTCCGTTCCTGCAATAGGATGCGTTGCAATAAAATTCCTTCTCTTAGGATGATTAGCAACCGCTTCACAAATAGGCGTTTTTGTCGAACCTACTTCAAAAACAATCGTATTTTCACCAATAACATCCAGTACTTTTGGTAAAACACTTAATGCAACGTCAACCGGAACAGAAACGATTACAAAATCTGCATCAACTAAATCATCAAATGTCGCACCAGCATCAACAACTCCCAAAGTTATTGCTTCCTGCAAATGATTTTCATCAGTATCGATTCCATAAATTTTGGCTTCCGGATGCAGTGCTTTAATGTCCAACACCATTGAACCGCCTATCAATCCTATTCCTATTACGTGTATATTCATGTATTAAAATCTATCAATTGCTTCCTGTACTTTTTCTTCTTTTACACACAATGCAAATCGGATGTAACCTTCTCCATTAGAACCAAAAATGGTTCCCGGTGTAATAAAAATAGATTTGTCATATAAAATTTCATCTATGAATTTCTCCGCCGATGTGATTCCGTCCGGCAATTTTGCCCAAACAAATAATCCAACTCCTTCTTTATAAACTTTACAGCCTAATTTCTCAGCCAGTTGTTCGGTAAGAATTCTGCGTTTTCTATAAATCGCATTCATCGAATCAAACCAAGTTTTGTCACTTTTTAAAGCTTCAATTGCTCCTTTTTGAATCCCGTAAAACATACCGCTATCCATGTTGCTTTTCACTTTCAAAACGGCATCAATGCAAGCTGCATTTCCCAGAAGCATTCCCACTCTCCAGCCCGCCATGTTAAAAGTCTTACTCAAAGAATTCAATTCTAAAACCACGTCTTTTGCACCTGCTACTTGCAACAAACTCATCGGATTGTCGTTCAAAACAAAACTATACGGATTGTCGTTGACTAATAAAATGTTATGCTTTTTGGCAAAAGTCACTAATTTTTCAAACAATGCCAGACTTCCTCTGGCTCCAGTTGGCATGTGCGGATACCCAATCCACATGATTTTCACTTTCGACAAATCCAATTTTTCCAAAGCTTCAAAATCCGGCTCCCAGTTATTGTTTTCTTTTAAGTCATAATAAACCGGAACTGCTCCCACTAAATTTGTCACCGAAGTATAGGTTGGATATCCTGGATTTGGGATCAGTACCTGATCGCCTTCATTCAAAAAAGCCAGTGAAATATGCATAATTCCCTCTTTGGAACCCATCAAAGGCAAAATTTCGTTAGCCGGATTCAACGCAACTCCGTAATTGTTTTTGTAAAAATCAGCCATACCTTGCCGCAACTCTGGCAACCCCTGATAACTTTGGTATTGATGTGCATTCTCCTCTTGCATTGCCAGAACCACTGCATCAATTACCGCCTGTGACGGCTGTAAATCCGGACTTCCAATTCCCATATTGATAATGGGTTTCCCTTCAGAAGCCAGTTGCCTTACTTCTCTCAACTTTGAGGAGAAATAGTATTCTTCAATTATTTCGAGACGTTTCGCTATAGTAATCATTCTTCTATTTTAAATTTCTTGTAAATCGATCTTAATCTAATTCCCACTTCGGGGGTTGGGTTGGGGTTAAGGGCTTTATAATTTTGTGTTTTTATATTCGCCTAACACTTTGAAATATTCTGCCATAATGATCAATAGCGACTTTGCTTTCGCATAATCTTCGTATTTTTCAAAAGTGACATCGACAAAAAACGAATATTTCCAAGGCGTTTCTATTTTTGGTAACGATTGTATTTTTGTTAAATTCAATTTGCAATCGCTCATCACATTCAAAACTGCCGCTAAACTTCCCCGTTTGTGATCCAATTCAAATTTGATGGACGCTCTGTTAATTTCGTTTTCCGGAACAAATGAATTTTCCTTTTTGATAATCACAAAACGTGTCATATTATTTTTAATCGTTTGAATCTCCGGAGCCAAAATTTCTAAATCATACATTCTCGACGCCGTAATACTGGCAATTGCAGCAATCCCTTTCAACTGATTTTTCTGAATTCTACGAGCCGTTTCGGCAGTATCTTTATCTTCGACTAATTTTATATTTGGATATTTTTTAAGGAATTCCATACATTGCAAAATGGCCATAGGATGCGAATGTACTTCCAAAATATCTTCTATTTTCTGCCCTTTTAAGGCCATTAAATTTTGATGAATTATTAAATAATGCTCCCCAATAATGTGTAAATTATTCTTGTCAATCAATGCGTAATTCGGAATAATTGGGCCCGCAATAGAATTTTCTATAGCCATAACTGCCTGATCTGATTTACCGGAGAGCAGGTTATCCACTAACTCTTCAAACGACAAACATTCATCTAAAGCAACCGCCTGATGAAAATATTCTTGCGCCACCTGATGGTGAAAAGAACCCGTTATGCCTTGTATTCCAATTATTTCATTCATTTTACACCTTTTTAAGCAAAAAAAAATCCCGATTTACATCGGGATTGTATATTTATAGTATCAATTTAATTTTATAATCAAATAACCATACAACAATCCCTTTCGACCTTCCAGAAGAAATAATAAGAGTTGCTAAAATAAAATCGGTTATTCAACATGCTGTTGTTTTTTGTATTAATTACTCTGCGAATGTATACATAATTTCCAGCTATCCAAAAAAAAAGGCTGATTTTATTGAACAAAAAAAGAATTCGCTAAAAAACTGGTTATTAATTATGTAATAATTAAAAAAAGGTCTTTAAAACACCAATAAGTCGTTGCTATTTTACTGTTTTTAAAACTATACCATTGAAACCGGCTAAAAAAAGTGGTTTTATACAACTACTTTTTCAGCAAGCCATTTTTTTCCTTCCGAAATTCGGGCAACCATCATCGCCGACACTAAATCACCATTCGCATTTAGCAATGTCGCCATTGGATCTACTAAAGTCCCCACAATCATTGCAGCTGGAAGAGCTTGTTCCATTGGGAAACCATAAACGGTAATCGCCAAAATTTCTCCTATATAACCTCCATTAGGAATTCCACCTTCAACTACCGAAACAATTACTGTAATTCCTAACGCCACTAATAAGGTATTTGGATCCGTTAAATCTTTTCCGAACATGGCGAAAATTACCGCAATTTTCACAATAGATGACATACTAGATCCGTCTTTATGCAAAGGCGCACCCAGTGGAATAACTACATTTCTGATGTGAGCCGGAATATTCATTTTTTCGGCACCTTCCAGATTGGCAGGAATAGTGGCAATGCTGCTGCAAGTTCCCAATGCGGTTAAGGAAGGCGTAATATTATTTTTCCAAAATACTTTAAATCCTAATTTCCCTCCAGCGATAAAAGCATACAAACTAAAAAACACAATAAAGTAGAAAGCACAAACCGCATAATAAAGCCCCAAAGGTTTTGCATAAGCTCCAAATAATTGCGGTCCAAAAATTCCAACCTGATACGCGAAATAAGCCCCCAAACCTATTGGAGCCGTTTTCATGATGATGTGTAACAATTGTTTCATCACTTCATTGCCTGAATTCAAAAACCTGCTGAAATCTTTTCCTTTTTCTCCGGAACGCAGGGCGGCAAACCCTATTAGAAAGGAAAAAATGATTAAGGCCAACATGCTTTTTCGAGAAAGCAGTTCATAAAAATCCCCCGCTGTAAGCAATTGGGTAATTTGTGAACCTGTATTTGTACTTTGTATACTTTCTAACGGTATTTTTGAAATAATGATGTCTTGATGAATGGGAAATAACAGGACACCAACCAGCATCAAAATGGCAGAAATTAATACGGTGCTTAAAAACACTCCCATAACAATTACAAATAATCTTCCCAGTTTCTCTGATTTTTCTAAATTGGCAATCGAAGATGCAATCGTAAAAAACACCAAAGGGATAATGGCGGTAAACAATAAATTCAGAAATATATCTCCCAATGGTTTAATCACTTCTACTTCCTTTCCAAAAACTAAACCCAATATACTTCCTGCCAAAATTCCGCCAAGCAGCAATAAAATACTTTTGTAGTTTTTCAAGAAACTCCCTGATTGTGTGTTTTTCAAATTCATGTTCATATAGTTTATGGTAAATATATAAATCTAAAAGAGAATATCCTCTTGCTCAATAAACTTTGACGAAGGTCTTTTATTTATTGAGTTACAAAAACAATAAATCAATACTTTTTCTGTTTACTTTTGCAACAAATAAAATTCCATGTCAATAGAAGTAAATAACATATCCAAAAGTTACGGTACTCAAAAAGCCTTAGACAACATTACATTTTCTGTCAAAAAAGGAGAAATAGTTGGTTTCTTAGGTCCAAATGGAGCCGGAAAATCAACTTTGATGAAAATATTGACCACTTACATCAATGCTGATGAAGGATCCGCAATAGTAAACGGAAATGATGTAAACACCAACCAAAAGGCAGTACAACTTTCAATTGGTTATTTACCGGAACACAATCCGCTGTATTTGGATTTGTATGTACGCGAATATTTAGCCTTTAACGCTGATGTGTATAAAGTAGCTAAATCCCGTATCGACGAAGTAATTCAACTTACTGGTTTAACTACCGAAAGTCATAAAAAAATAGGCCAATTGTCTAAAGGATATCGGCAACGTGTGGGCCTTGCCAATGCGTTATTGCACAATCCCGATGTTTTGATTTTGGATGAACCAACCACTGGTTTAGATCCAAACCAATTAATCGAAATTCGTAATGTGATTAAAAATGTGGGAAAAGACAAAACTGTTTTCCTTTCGACGCACATTATGCAGGAAGTAGAAGCGATTTGTGACCGTGTTATTATCATCAATAATGGAAAAATTGTTGCCGATAAAAAACTGGACAACTTAATTTCTGAAGATAAGGAACAAGTGATTGAAGTAGAATTTGACTATAAAATCGAAGAACAAGCCATTGCTAAAATCGAAAATCTTGTTTCTTATAAAAATACTCACGACATGATTTGGGAGTTGACTTTCAAAGCGGATAAAGACATGCGTCCGGCAGTTTTTGATTTTGCCAATGCCAATGGTTTGAAAACATTGCAACTGAATCAGAAAAATAAAAATTTAGAGGCTGTTTTTAGAGAGATTACGAAAAAATAGTAATCAGTGTTCAGTCGCAGTTTGCAGATGAAAAATACTAGCCATTCATAATACTTATACCGTTTGATTTGTCATTCCGACGAAGGAGGAATCCCATGCGGTGAAATTCCTCCTTAGTCGGAATGACAAAATTATGAGAATTTGGAATGAATAACGACATTTATAACCGTTAAATCCCTAGCCCAGATAGCAGTAAAAATCCTTTTCTTGTCTCGTTTTTTTAGACAAGAAAAGATTGTAACGAATAGCTGGAAATAGCTCCTAAAAAACCTTACTCGCTATTTGTCGAATATTTTCTGATTTTCCCATAGAATAATAGTGCAACACGGGAACACCGGCTGCTTTCAACTCCAATGATTGTTGGATAGCCCATTCGATTCCTACTTGTCTGATATCTGCGTTGTTTTTGCACTGATCAACCGCATGAATTAAATCTTCCGGCAGATCGATTCGGAAAATTTGTGGCAAAACTTGTAAGTGTCTTTGCACGGCAATAGGCTTAATTCCCGGAATAATAGGAACGGTGATCCCAATTTCTCTGGCTTTGGCAACAAATTCGAAGTATTTAGCATTATCAAAAAACATTTGCGTCACCACATAATCCGCACCGGCATCTACTTTTTCTTTGAGTCTTTTCAAATCTGAAATTAAAGACGGTGATTCTAAATGTTTCTCCGGATATCCCGCAACTCCAATACAAAAATTGGCTTTATCATCAACATCCATGAGGTCATGCAAGTACTTCCCACAATTTAATTGGTTAATTTGTTTGACCAAATCAACTGCAAAATCATTTCCTCCTAATTTAGGAACAAAAGACTGCTCGTCTTTCATGGCATCGCCACGCAAAGCCATCACATTATCAATTCCCAGATAATGACAATCAACTAATAGATATTCCGTTTCTTCTTTGGTAAAACCACCACAAAGCACATGAGGAACGGTATCTACATTGTATTTATGCTTGATCGAAGCGCAAATCCCAAGTGTTCCTGGACGCATTCTGGTTAGTTTTTTTTCCAATAAACCATTTCCTTTATCCATATAGATAAATTCTTCGCGAGAGGTGGTTACGTCTATGAATGGCGGTTTGAACTCCATCAACGGATCAATATTATTGTATAATTCCTGAATACTTTTGCCTTTTTGAGGCGGAATAATTTCAAAGGAGAATAACGTTTCTCCTTTGGCTGCTTTTATATGTTGTGTTACTTTCATGATCCTCCCCCGACCCCTCCAAAGGAGGGGAGAACTCGGGTAATTTTAATTGAACAATATTTTTTTCTTCCTTTTCGACTCCTCCCCTTCGGGGAGGCTGGGTGGGGATTTTAATCTGCTACATTCGGGTTCAACCATTTCATTGCTACATCGGTTGGAATGCTTCTGCGTTTGGCATAATCAATGACTTGGTCTTCTTTTATTTTTCCAAGTCCAAAATACTTGCTTTCCGTATTTCCAAAGTAATACCCAGAAACCGATGAAGCGGGCCACATCGCCATACTTTCGGTTAGCGTCACTCCAATTTCTTGTTCTACATTTAGTAATTTCCAAATCGTAGGTTTTTCTAAATGGTCGGGACAAGCCGGATATCCTGGAGCTGGACGGATTCCTTTGTAATCTTCAGCGATCATAGCCTCTGTACTTAAAGCTTCATCTGATGAATAGCCCCAAATTTCTTTACGGATTTTTTCGTGTAAATATTCCGCAAAAGCTTCCGCAAAACGATCTGCTAATGCTTTGACCATAATCGAATTGTAATCGTCTAAATCTCTTTCGAATTCAGCCGCCCACTCATCAACACCAAAACCAGTCGTGACACAAAATGCGCCCATATAATCCGTTTTACCGCTATCTTTTGGAGCAATAAAATCAGACAAAGCAATGTTTGGAGCACCTTTTGTTTTTTGTGATTGCTGACGTAACGTCAAGAATGTCTGCAATGGTTTTCCGTTTTCATCACTTATCTCAATGTCATCATCGTTCACTTGATTGGCAGGGAAAATTCCATAAATTCCTTTAGCAGTCAGTTTCTTTTCTCTCAAAATAACTTCTAACATTTCCTGCGCATCTGCAAAAACCGAAGTGGCTTGTTCGCCCACTACCGCATCCGTTAAAATTGCCGGATATTTCCCAAATAATTCCCAGGTTCTAAAAAACGGTGTCCAGTCAATATACGGAACCAAAACATCCAAATCCACTTCGATCACTTGTTCGCCTATGATTTTTGGCTTTACAGGAGTAAAATTCTCCCAATCCAACTGCAATTTATTCTTGCGCGCTTGCTCAATAGTTAAGAAATTCTTGTCGCGTGAACGATTCAAAAACGTCTCTCTAAAGGCATCATACTCCGCTCTAATGTCGCTTGCATATATTTTTTTATCCTTGTTCAATAAACTTCCCGCCACCGTTACGGCTCTCGAAGCATCATTCACATGAATAACCGTTTCTCTGTATTGTGGTGCAATTTTCACGGCTGTATGTGCTCGCGAAGTTGTTGCCCCACCAATCATTATTGGAATTTTAAGTCCTCTTTTGTCTAATTCTTTAGCAAGAAAAACCATTTCGTCCAGTGACGGCGTGATCAATCCGCTCAATCCAATAATATCTACGTTATGCTCAATGGCCGCTGCGATAATTTTTTCGGGAGGCACCATTACGCCTAAATCTACAATCTCATAATTATTACACGCCAGCACCACGCTTACAATGTTTTTACCAATATCGTGTACATCGCCTTTTACGGTTGCCATCAGGATTTTTCCATTCCCTTGTTTGTCTCCGGCTTGTTTGCTGGCTTCAATAAACGGCAACAAATAAGCCACTGCTTTTTTCATTACCCGAGCCGATTTTACCACTTGCGGCAAAAACATTTTACCCGAACCAAATAAATCCCCAACCACATTCATTCCTGTCATTAAGTTAATTTCAATAACTTCAATTGGTTTTTTTGCTGCCAGTCGAGCTTCTTCAATATCCAAAAGAATAAATTCATCCACTCCCTTCACTAAGGAATGTGTCAATCGTTCCTGAATCGTTCCAGAGCGCCATTCCTGAATCGCTTTTTCATTGCTCTTTACATCTCCTTTTACATTTTCGGCAAAATCCAGTAATCGCTCTGTGGCATCCTCTCGCCTGTTCAGAATTACGTCTTCAACGCGTTCTAAAAGATCTTTTGGAATTTCGTCATAAATAGACAACATTTCAGGATTCACGATTCCCATCGTCATTCCATGTTGGATGGCGTGGTACAAAAACACGGAGTGCATCGCCTCCCGAACCGTATCATTTCCTCTAAAAGAGAACGAAACATTACTTACACCTCCACTAATGTGTGCGTGAGGTAAATTTTCTCTAACCCATTTTGTTCCTCTAAAGAAATCCAAAGCATTCAAGCGGTGTTCTTCCATTCCTGTCGCTACTGGAAATATATTCAAATCGAAAATAATATCCTGTGGAGGAAAACCAACTTTGGCAACTAATATATCATACGAACGTTGGCAAATTTCTACCCGGCGCTCGTAATTATCTGCTTGTCCAGTTTCATCAAAAGCCATAATAATTGCCGCAGCACCGTAACGCTTAATCAATTTAGCGTGATGAATAAATTGTTCTTCGCCTTCTTTCAAGGAAATCGAATTTACCACACTCTTACCTTGCACCACTTTTAGTCCAGCCTCAATGATATCCCATTTCGAGCTATCAATCATGATTGGAACTCTGGAAATATCCGGTTCAGCAGCAATCAAATTCAGGAATTTCGTCATGGCATATTCGCCATCAAGCATTCCTTCATCCATATTTATATCGATGATTTGCGCGCCACCTTCCACTTGCTCTTTGGCAATACTGAGTGCTTCCTCGTATTTTTCTTCCTTGATTAATCGAAGGAACTTTCTAGAACCGGTAACATTCGTTCGTTCACCAATATTTACAAATACGCTGTTAGGCGTAATGATTAAAGGCTCTAATCCTGATAATACCAAGTTTCTTCTAGTTTCTGCTTGTGCCATTTTTTATCTTTATTTTTTTCAACAACGGAATAAATTTTGTTGTTGTTGCCTTTTATTTTCAACGGAATAAATTCTCCCGAAGCTTCGGGACTACAAAATGAGTCGTTCCTACGGAACTCTTATGTTGCTTGCTCCGCGAAGTCTCCCGACTTTGAGGATGTGTTTCAAGGTCTCTGACCTTGGTTTTATCGGTTAAAAACCGATTGTCGCTTCCTCAAAGTCGGAGACTTTGCGGAGCGGGCGCTGGCACTAACTTGGATTCAACTAAAAAAATCCATTTTCAAACATCACTACACAGTTTAAAAAAACCATGCAGGAAATTTAATTACATCGTTGCTGTTGAAACTCTAGGTTTATACTCCTTTGCGATATCAGCAATCAACTTAATGTGTTCTGGGGTTGTTCCGCAACAGCCACCTATGATATTTACTAAATTATCGTCTAAATATTCTTTGATAAAGGCTTGCATCTGTTCTGGCGTTTCATCGTACTCTCCAAAAGCGTTGGGTAATCCTGCATTAGGATGTGCCGACACGTTGAAAGAAGTGTTTTGTGATAAGGTCTGCAAATATGGTTTTAATAAATCAGCTCCTAAGGCGCAATTGAATCCTACACTCAACAACGGAATGTGTGAAACCGAAACTAAGAAAGCTTCCACGGTTTGACCTGAAAGTGTTCTTCCTGATGCATCGGTAATTGTCCCGGAAACCATGATTGGAATGTCAATATTGCGTTCGTCTTTGACTTCTTCAATAGCGAAAAGAGCCGCTTTGGCATTTAAAGTGTCGAAAATGGTTTCCACCAATAATAAATCACTTCCTCCGTCTATCAATGCTTCTACTTGTTGTTTGTAAGCAATGCGCAAATCATCAAAAGTTACCGCTCTGTAACCTGGATCATTTACATCTGGTGACATACTCGCTGTTCTGTTTGTTGGTCCAACTGAACCGGCTACAAAACGAGGTTTATCTGGATTTTTGGCTGTAAATTCATCGGCTACTTCACGGGCAATTCGTGCCGATTCGTAGTTGAGTTCGTAAACAATATCTTCGAGATGGTAATCTGCCATTCCGATGGTGGTTCCAGAAAAAGTATTGGTTTCAACGATATCTGCTCCTGCTTCAAAATAGGCGGCGTGTACCGCACGAATCGCTTGTGGTTGCGTAAGTGACAATAAATCATTGTTCCCTTTTAAGGAATGTGGAAAATCTTTGAAACGTTCTCCTCGAAAGTCTTCTTCAGAGAAATTGTAGCGTTGCAACATGGTTCCCATAGCTCCATCGAGTATGAGTATGTTTTTTTTAATGGCTTCTTGAATGCTTGACATATCTTGTTATTTCTTGTAAATCACGATCCATTTCGGGATTTACACTTTTGATTATTAATTACAAAAGTTCACTATATGAACTCTTTAGCCCCGATTGAAGCGATATCCTATTTTTCTGGCGTTCAGAAAAAAAGATATAGCGGAAAGCGGGAACGGTATTGGCAAAAAAACGCCAATTGTTCGCTCCTGATACCGAAATTAATTCAGCAGGCTAAAAATATATGTTGTCAAGAAAAGGTTTGAGAAATACTGAGTGAGTATTCGTGTGTTATCTATCTTAAATACTGAAACTGGTTCTGTATAAAGTAGAATGTAGCACCTTCTTTAAAGATAAAGGGTTGCTAAGGTTTCATTGGGTCTTTCCCTCCGCCTTTCGTGATAACTTTCAATAAATATAGGAACAGTGCAAAGTAAAGACATAGCGCCTATACTTGCAAGTATTAGCGCTATATTTTTTAACTAGTTTGTATTAAGTTGTTAAACTATGGCTTTAACCACGGCTTTTGGAGCTTCTTTACGAGTTCCGTCAAATCCGTCAACACCAGAAACTGTAGTATATTTCAGCACATATTTCTTACCCGGATTGATTATTTGGTAGGCTGCCTGACACATCATAGTTGCTTCGTGGAATCCACAAAGAATCAATTTCAGTTTTCCTGGATAAGTGTTTACGTCACCAATGGCAAAAATTCCGGGAATATTCGTTTGATAATCCAAAGCATTATTTACTTTTATGGCATTTTTTTCAATGTCTAATCCCCAGTCTCCGATAGGACCTAACTTTGGAGTTAATCCAAAAAGCGGAATAAAATAATCTGTAGGAATGGTTCTGTGGGCACCATTTTCTTCAATATCAATTGATTCTAAATGTTCGGCTCCATTTAAACCAACTACTTCTGCCGGCGTGATCATTTTTATTTTTCCGGAATCTTTTAACTCCTGCACTTTTTCGACCGAATCCAAGGCTCCTCTGAATTCATTTCTACGGTGAATTAAAGTCACTTCGGAAGCAATATTCGACAAGAAAATACTCCAATCTAAAGCGGAATCACCACCTCCTGCAATTACTACTCTTTTGTCTCTGAATTTTTCCGGATTTTTAATGAAATACTTGATCCCTTTATCTTCGTAAAATTCGATGTCTTCAATCAATGGTTTTCTGGGTTCAAAACTTCCTAATCCACCAGCAATTGCTACAACTGGTGCATGGAATTTTTTTCCTTTATTTGAGGTGACAATAAAACTTCCGTCTTCTTGTTTTTCAATCGTTTCTGCACGCTCGCCAAGTGTGAATCCTGGCTCGAACTGCTTGATTTGTTCCATTAAATTATCCACTAAATCCCCCGCTAATACTTCTGGAAACCCTGGAATGTCATAAATAGGTTTTTTAGGATATAATTCTGAAAGCTGTCCGCCCGCTTGTGGCAAAGCATCTAAAATATGGCATTTTAATTTCAATAATCCTGCTTCAAAAACGGCAAATAAACCAGTTGGTCCGGCTCCTATTATAAGTATGTCTGTTTTAATCATTTTTTTATTCTTTATGTAATGTAATTATAATAAACTATTTAGTACAAATTAACGATTGATTTTTACAACTTTAAATGATAAATATCATTCGTTAATTTGCAATGCTTTTATTCTTTGTTTTTTAATGCTTCTGTGATTTCGTTCATTTTTTGTACTTTTTCTTCGAAATTCCCTTTAAGCGTTTTGCGATATTCATTGAGGTTTTCGACCATTTTATTGATGTCATCCGGAATTATTTCTTCGAAAAACTCCCGTAATCTTTTGGCAGTTGTCGGTGATTTACCGTTGGTTGAAATGGCTATTTTCACATTTCCTTTGGTTACGATTCCGCCCAAATAATAATCACATAAATCCGGTGTATCGGCAATGTTGCAAATCAAATGTCTTTTTCGACACAAGTCGAATACCCGTTTATTTACTTTCAAATCATCGGTGCAGGCAATTACCATGTGGCGTTTGCGAAGCATCCAGCGATTGAACTTTTTATAGGTCAATATTACCGAAGGATGTTTTGCTGCCAGGCCTTCCAATTCTGGAAGAAACCTTGGCGCCACCACTTCAACATTGGCATTTGGACTGGATTTCAACATGAAAGATAACTTTTCTAAACCCACATTTCCTCCACCTACAATAAGTACATTGAGGTTGTGTAGTTTTAAAAAAACAGGATATAGTTCGTTTCTTTCCATTACTATCTTATTTTCCTCTCCCAACCCTCTCCGAAGGAGATGGAGCCTGAGCTTGAATAATTTATACTTATTTTTTATGCAATGTTACTTAAAATGAATTCTTCGTAAAATCCTTTTAACTTGCTACTTTCTTTGACCACTTCTCCAATAACAATTATAGCTGGTGAACTTAACTTTTTCTCCGCCACAACTCCTTGGATAGTGTTAATCGTTCCTACTCCAATTTTTTCCTGTGGAGTAGTTCCGTTTTGAATAATTGCAACAGGAGTTTCTCCTTTGGATTCCTTCTGGAATAATGACACAATTTGTGATAGTTTACTCATTCCCATCAAAATCACAACTGTTGCTGATGATTGCGCTGCGAGAGCTACATCATTCGACAAATTCCTGTCGGAAGTAGTGCCTGTGATTACCCAAAAACTTTCTGAAACACCTCTTTTTGTCAAAGAAATTCCTTGATAAGCCGGAACTGCAATCGAAGATGAAATTCCGGGGACTACAAATGTAGGGATTCCAAAACTTTCTGCAAATTCAATTTCTTCGCTTCCACGACCAAAAATAAATGGATCTCCACCCTTCAACCGAACGACATTTCCATAGGTAAGCGCATTATCAACAATCAACTGATTGATTTGGTCTTGCGTATATTCATGACAGCCTTTTCGTTTCCCTACAAATATTTTTATGGCATCTTTGGGTGCATGAATCATTATTTCCTCATTGGCTAGTGCATCATACAAAACCACATTCGCTTCTGCCAGCGCCTTTACTCCTTTCAGAGTAAGCAAATCCGGATCGCCAGGACCAGCGCCTACTAAAGTTACTTTGGGTTGTATTGTATTATGCATCAGCTAAATCTTTGGCTCTGTATTTCTCTATTGTATCAAAAAACGCAACTCCTTGTTGGATGTATTTTTGTGCAAATTCGGCAGAAGGCTCATTCGCTTTGATTTGATAAACCAAATCTTTAAAGCTTGAATCCAATTCTATTTTTTTGCTTTCGATAAAAACAGTATCAAATAAATCGATAATTCCAGCGTGGTGATTTGTTTTTTGGTTTTCGGCCAATAAAATTGCTTTGGCTCCGTTTACAAAACCTGCGTAGGCCAAGTAAATCGCATCTGCCCATTTTTCTTCTTCGAAAGCTTCTTGTGCAAAAGTCATTTTATCTTTGGCTTCTAATATTAAAGTAGCCACTAAATCAATTACTACACCTGCACATTCTCCTACTCCAACTGCTTTTACGTAGTTATCAGCATTTCCCCAATCTACAAAATCAGCTTCGGTAAGGTTTGTTATATCCGCTAATGGTTTCAAGAATTCATAGAAATATTTCTCTCCTTTGGCGTCGTAATAATTCAAGAACGATTGTCCGTTTCCATTGGCATCAAAATCATTTAAGATAAAACGCAACGCATCGGGTCCTCTTCTACTTGGAATTTTAATCACTTTGTCAGAAAATCTTCCGTTTCCGTTTCCTAAATTCCCGCCACCTAATAAAACTTGAAGAGCCGGAGCTACCAACTTTCCTGCATTAATAGACATTCCTTGGAAACCAATTTCGGACATATTGTGTTGTCCACAAGCATTCATACAACCGCTAATTTTTATGGCGATTTGTTGATTGTTGCTGTATTGTGGGTATTCTGTTTTTAATACTCTTTCTAATTCATCCGCAATACCAGTACTACTTGCAATACCTAAATTACACGTATCCGTTCCCGGACAAGCCGTGATATCTCCGATAGTATCATATCCTAAAGCAACAAAATCCAATTTGGCTAATTCTTGGTAAAAGAACGCTAGATTTTCTTCTTTAATATTACGTAAAACGATGTTTTGTCGTAATGAAAAACGCAATTCATTCGCACCGTAATTTTTAATCAAATCGGCTAACAATCTTGCTTTGTCCGTATAAAAATCTCCTAAAAGTACTTTGATACCAATAGCTACATATCCTGCTTGTTTTTGTACAATCACATTTGATTTTTTCCAAGCTTCAAAAGCTTCAACATCCTCAATTATTACTGATGGTACAGCTAATAAAGGTTCTGAAATTGGTCCTTCAAAAGCGGTAGTGTCGATTTCGTAAGAATGAAAAGGTAATGCTTTTTTCTCTTCGTCAACCAAACGCAAAAACTCATCACGACCTAGGTCTTTGATTAAAAATTTCATACGTGCTTTCAAACGTTTTGCTCTTTCTCCGTAACGGTCAAAAACTCTGATTATACCTTCGGCAGTTGGAATAATTTGGTTCACCGGTACAAATTCTGAAAGCAATTCAGCGTGACTTGGTTGAGAACCTAAACCACCCGCAAACATTATTTTGAACCCTTTTTCGCCATTTACAATTTTTGGAATAAATCCTAAATCATGCAAATAACTCAAAGCGGTATCTTTATCAGAAGAGGAGAATGATATTTTGAACTTACGTCCCATTTCCTGACAAATTGGGTTACGCAATAAATATTGAAACAAACCATGCGCATAAGGCGAAACGTCAAAAGGTTCGTCAACATCTACACCCGCTAATTCGCTTCCAGTAATATTACGCACGGTATTTCCACAAGCTTCTCTCAAAGTGATATCATCTTTAGCTAAGTCAGACCAAAGCTCCGGTGTTCTGTCTAAACTCACATAGTGAATTTGAATATCCTGACGGGTTGTAATGTGTAAGCGTCCTGTAGAATATTTATCGGACACTTCCGTAATACGCTTCAATTGCTCGCTAGTCACTTTTCCGTATGGCAATTTAATACGAATCATTTGCACGCCTTCTTGACGTTGACCGTAAATACCACGTGCCAAACGAAGACTGCGAAAACGCTCATCGTCAATTTGTCCACTTCGGAAGGAATGAATTTTTTTCTCTAAATCGATAATCTCTTTTTGGACAATCGGATCTTCTATTTCTGTTCTAA
This sequence comes from Flavobacterium sp. LB2P53, assembly GCF_003970305.1. Taxonomy (NCBI): domain Bacteria; kingdom Pseudomonadati; phylum Bacteroidota; class Flavobacteriia; order Flavobacteriales; family Flavobacteriaceae; genus Flavobacterium; species Flavobacterium sp. LB2P53. The sequence continues at coordinate 88,262 of NZ_RYDG01000010.1, read as the reverse complement.
AACTTTGCATCTTTTAGTTATGTTTATCCCCTCCTCAACCCTCCCCGAAGGGGAGGGAGTCGAAATTGGAAATATTATTACATTTTCTTTTAACTCAATTATTATTATATTCTTATCGTAAAAGGCAAACGCCTTAACTACCGGTATACTTTTACCCAGTATGTCTCCCTCCCCTTCGGGGAGGGCTGGGGTGGGGGCTATTTTATAAACCCAACTCCTGCTGTTGTGTTGGTTGCAGCATCTATTAAAATGAAAGCTCCGTTAGATTTATTATCAGTATAAGCATCAAAATAAATGGCTTTGCTCAATTTGATAGTTACTTCTCCAATTTCATTTATAGCTAATTGAGTCGCTGGTGTTGTTCCAGAATAATCGGTTGCGATTACGTTTTTTATACTATCAATTTTTGCCAAAACTCTATTGCTGTTGTGTTGTACATAATATTTTGCGCCTGCCACTAATTTTTTACTGTCCATCCAACAAACAGTTGTTGTGATGTCTTTTTCAATTTTAGGAAGTTCATTCGATTTTACAATCATATCACCTCTGGTTACATTGATGTCATTATCTAATTCGATAGTGATAGAAGAACCAGCCGTAGCTTCATCAAATTGTTTATCAAAAAAGTGAATATTCGTTACGGTAGATTCAGTTAAAGAAGGAAACACCGTTACTGCATCTCCCACTTTAATAGTGTTACCGTATAATTTTCCGGCATATCCTCTAAAGTCGTGATACTCTTCCGTTTTTGGTCGGATTACTGTTTGAACAGGAAAACGTGCGATCCCGTTTTCGTAGATATCATTTGGTTCCAATGATTCCAAATGTTCCAAAACCGTCTGTCCGGTGTACCAAGGCATATTCTCCGATTTATCTGCAACATTACCACCATTGATTGCACTTAGCGGAATGTAACTTACATTTTGTTCTTTAAAAGCGCTTTTTGCATTTAATGCCTGAAAGTCTGCTTTGATTTTGTTGTATACTTCTTCTGAATAATCAACTAAATCCATTTTGTTTACCGCAACAATCACATCTTTTACTCTCAATAAATTATTGATAAAAAAGTGACGGTAGGTTTGCTCAATAACTCCTTTACGCGCATCAATCAAAATGATTGAAACTTGTGAAGTTGAAGCTCCGGTAACCATGTTTCGTGTATATTCAACGTGACCCGGAGTATCGGCAATAATGTAACTTTTTTTGGCTGTCGAAAAATAAATATGCGCCACATCAATCGTAATTCCTTGTTCTCTTTCAGCAACCAAACCATCGGTAGCCAATGAGAAATCTAAATAATCGTATCCTTTTTGCTTACTGCTTTTTTCTATTGCTTCAATCTTATCTGTAGTCAACGATTTTGTATCGTACAATAATCTCCCGATTAATGTACTTTTTCCGTCATCTACACTTCCTGCTGTTGCTATTTTTAAAACTTCCATTTTATATTGAGTTTAAATTTTAAAGTATAAAACCTTTAAAACTCTTGTTTTTTTTATACTTGCTTACTAATTTTAAAAAATCAAATTCTAAAAATAACCTTGTTGTTTTCTTTTTTCCATTGCAGCTTCAGAACGTTTATCATCAATTCTGGCTCCTCTTTCAGAAATAGTTGAAGATCTAATTTCACCCACCACTTCCTGAATAGTTGCTGCGTAAGAATCAACAGCTGCGGTACAACTCATATCTCCAACGGTTCTAAAACGAACAATTCTTTCTTCAATTTGCTCATCTTCTTCTTGGTAAACAAAAGGAGAATGAGACCAAATCATACCGTCTCTCAAGAATACCTTACGCTTGTGTGAAAAGTAAATCGATGGAATTTCGATTTGCTCTTGTTCGATATAACTCCAAACATCTAGCTCTGTCCAATTCGAAATTGGAAAAACACGAACGTTTTGACCGTTTTCAATTTTTCCGTTTAAAATATCAAATAATTCAGGACGCTGATTTTTTTCGTCCCATTGACCAAAATCATCACGAACCGAAAAAATACGTTCCTTCGCTCTCGCTTTTTCTTCATCTCTACGCGCACCACCGATGCAAGCATCAAATTTGAATTCTTCGATAGCATCCAAAAGTGTAGTCGTTTGCAAACTGTTTCTACTGGAGTACTTACCTGTTTCTTCTACAACTTTCCCTTCGTCAATAGCATCTTGCACATTACGAACGATTAATTCTAATCCCAATTCAGCAACTAATTTATCTCTAAAAGCAATAGTTTCAGGAAAGTTATGTCCCGTATCTACGTGCAACAATGGAAAAGGGATTTTCGCTGGAAAAAATGCTTTTTGAGCTAAACGTACCAAAGTAATCGAATCTTTTCCACCAGAGAAAAGCAATACCGGTTTGTCAAATTGAGAAATTACTTCTCTAAATATGTATATCGCTTCGCTTTCTAAAGCATTTGTTTTTAATATGGTACTCATTATATTTTTATTTATTCAAGGATTGAAAAATTCAAAAATTGAAAGATTGTTGTATTAATTTTTAATTATTTTTGGTGCAACCCACATTCTTTATGACTCGATTCCCATGACCATCTCCCTGCTCTGATATCTTCCCCTTCGGCTATGGCTCTCGTACATGGAGCACATCCTATACTTACAAACCCTTGTTTGTGTAATACATTTTGTGGCACATTATTTTTTTCTAAATAAGCTTCTACTTCTATCAAAGTCCATTTCAATAATGGATTGAATTTTATAATGTCGAACTTTTCATCGTATTCAAAAAGGTCTAAGTCATTTCTGTTTTCGGATTGTTCCGCACGTAAACCAGTAATCCAGATGTCATTCCCTTTTAATGCTTTAGTCAACGGTGCCACTTTTCGAATAAAACAACACTCTTTTCTATTCTCCACCGATTCATAGAAGCTGTTTGGACCTTTATGATTTAACAACTCTTCCACCGCAATTGCTTCCGGAAAATAGGTTTTAATGTCAATTTTATATTTTCTTAAAGTTTTATGAAAAACATCATACGTTTCCTGAAATAATCGTCCTGTATCCAATGTAAAAATGGTAATTGGCAAATCATTTTTCGCAATTAAAGCCGTAATCACCTGATCTTCCTGACCAAAAGAAGTAGAAAAAACTACGTTATCCTTATATTCGTTGGCTAAAAAACGAAGCGTTTCCTCAATGGAAAAATCTTTGGTTTTATGCAATAACGCTTGTACTATATCTGTGCTCATAATTCCGTTTATCTTTTACAACAATTTTGACAAGGTTCTTAAACTCAAAATAATAATTAAGATACCTACCAAAATCATCATTGGTTTTCTTTTGATTTTATTAACTAATAAAGCAGCAATTGGCGCAGCAATAACGCCTCCTAAAATTAAACCTATAATAACCTGCCATCCTTGGATTCCTCCAAAAATCATAAATGTAATACCACTAGCGAAAGAAACCGCAAATTCGGCTGCATTCACAGAACCAATTGTATATCTAGGATTTCTACCGCGTCCTAATAATGTAGAAGTTACAATTGGCCCCCAGCCTCCACCTCCAACGGAATCCATGAATCCCCCAAAAGAAGCCAGAATATTCAATCGTTTCGTTTTCTTTTTAATAATATTTTTTTGCATTGCCTTTCTGATAATTATAACCGCCAAAGCGATCATATACACGGCAATAAAAGGCTTTATTGCATCCCCATCAATTACATCCGATAACAAATAAGCTCCGGTAATCGAACCCAAAATTCCGGGTATCAACAAATGCCGGACTAGTTTTTTATTGATATTCCCAAAACGATGATGAGAAATTGCAGAAGCGCCGGTGGTAAACATTTCAGCAACGTGAACACCTGTACTGCTGATTGCTGGCGGGATTCCATATGCCAATAAAAAAGAGGTAGAGGTTGCTCCGTAGCCCATTCCTAAAGTTCCATCGACTAGTTGTGCAAAAACGCCAATACAAAAAAAGATTAAAAACTCCTGATCGAACCCTCCCACAAAACCATTCCAAGAAAATTCAGCATGATGGTTGTACACCAATGTAGAAATTAATCCAACTAATAAAACAACCGGAATAACAACCCACAAGCGTTCTTTAAATGTAATTTGGGATTTTATCATCCCTTTATTTTCTTCTACTACTTCTTTATTCATGCTTGCAAGGTAAAATAAATTTTATTTATTATCTATTACCCTATCGGCATTGTAGATTAAAGCGCAAAAATAGTACTTTTTGTTTAACTACAACACTAATTTTTAAGTTTATTTTTTAAAAGGCGATATCCGCTAGGGTATTGTTTTCCAATATCATCAGGGTATTGTCTCGCACTTCGGTCATTAATTTCCGAACGGCGCAAGTGGTTTCATCGGCACAGTCTTCACAAGGCTCATAAAAATTATGGCTGGCACATGGAAGTAATGCAATAGGTCCCTCTAGAATACGATACACATGGGCCATATTTATTTCCTTAGGATCTTTTATCAAATAATAGCCTCCGCCTTTTCCTTTTTTGGCTCCTAAAAAACCAGAATGACGCAGTAATAATAAAATACTTTCTAAAAACTTGATCGAGATAGTCTCGCTCTTGGCTATCTCCGCTATTTGCACCGGAAAATTGTTTTTTTGGCGTGCCAAAAAAGTAAGTGCTTTTATTCCGTATTTAGTTTTTTTTGAAAGCATTTTAAAAAAATATAATTGAAGATTAATTATTTTTGATTGTAGATTTCAAAGCTGTCTGAAATCAACATTCTTTTTATATTGAAACAACAAAAATATACTTTTTGATTTAAGAATAGTGAATGGAGATTGATGATTTTTAATTTGTAGTAAATCTACAATCAAAAAATCCTTACAACAATGCCTGCTCTAAATCAGCAATCACATCTTTTACGGTTTCCAATCCTACTGAAACACGAACTAAACCATCGGTAATACTCACTGCTAA
>NZ_RYDG01000010.1:0-83346 GCF_003970305.1 Flavobacterium sp. LB2P53 | reverse complement strand
CTAAATCAGCAATCACATCTTTTACGGTTTCCAATCCTACTGAAACACGAACTAAACCATCGGTAATACTCACTGCTAAACGTTCTTAAATAAACCACATTGACCACGGTTTAAACCCTGGACTATTGTATGGCTTCAATCGTCATGAACTTTACGAAAGCGCCTGCTCCAAATCAGCAATCACATCTTTTACGGTTTCCAATCCTACTGAAACACGAACTAAACCATCGGTAATACTCACTGCTAAACGTTCTTCAACAGATAATTTGCTATGTGTTGTCGATGCTGGATGCGTAACGATTGTTCTGGTATCTCCTAAATTTGGTGATAAAGAACATAATTTTATTTTATCCAAAAAGTTTCTTCCGGCTTCAAGCCCCCCTTTTATTTCAAAAGCAACAATATTTCCGCCCAACTTCATTTGCTTTTGAGCAATTTCGTATTGTGGATGCGATTTCAAAAACGGATATTTCACGCGATTCACATTCGGATGCTGCTCTAAAAACTCCGCTACTTTCATCGCATTTTCACAATGCCTGTCTAAACGAATCGCCAAAGTTTCTAAACTTTTTGATAATACCCAAGCATTAAAAGGCGATAAAGAAGGACCGGTAAGTCGAGAAAACAAATAGATTTTTTGAATCAATTCAGCATCACCAACTGTTATTCCTCCCAACACTCTACCTTGACCGTCCATTAACTTTGTAGCGGAATGCACCACTAAATGCGCACCCCATTTTATTGGTTGTTGCAGATAAGGTGTTGCAAAACAGTTATCAATTACCAAAATCAAATTATGTTTTTTAGCAATCGTTCCTAAAAGTTCTAAATCGATAATATCAACAGCAGGATTGGTAGGTGATTCCGCAAAAAGAATCTTTGTATTTGGTGTGATGAAACTTTCAATTGTTTCCGGCTTATTAATATCAAAATAGGAGGTTTCAATATTCCATTTTGGAAAATAATTGATAAATAAAGAATGTGTCGCTCCAAAAACACTACTCGAAGAAACAATATGATCTCCAGATTTCAATAAAGCTGCCAAGGTTGAATACACTGCTGCCATTCCTGAAGCAAAGGCAAAACCAGCTGCCGCACCTTCCATTATACACACTTTATCAACAAATTCGTTCGTGTTTGGGTTGCTGTAACGGCTATATATATTTCTGTCTTTCTCTTCGGCAAAAGAAGCACGCATATCTTCGGCATCCTCAAATACAAAACTAGAAGTTAAGTACAAAGGAACCGAGTGCTCTAAATATTGTGTTCTTTCTAATTGGGTACGGATGGCTGAGGTTTCAAAACCAAATTCTTGATCGTTCATTATTATTAGATTTCAAAGAGTTGTTTCACAAAGATTCGCAAAGGAATCACAGAGATTCACAAAGTTTTTCCGCATAATTTTTCTATAAAAAAAAGCTCTTTATTGTTTAAAATTAAAGTTTTAGAAGTTGACTATTTTAGCTTTACGCCAATTCAACTCCGTTCAAAACTACTTTATAGTGTATGGTTGCTGTTGGCTCTAATGTTTTAGAAACCGAACAGTATTTTTCGAAAGAAAGTTGTGCGGCTCTCGCTGCTTTTTCTTCATTAATAGGTCCTTCCAAAAAGAATACTACAGTAATATCCTTGAATGGTTTTGCTTCTCCTACTTGTACCCGTTCTCCTTCGACCTCAGCTTTGAAAGAAGTGATTTCCTGACGCTGTTTTTTTAAAATCGAAATCATATCAATCGCACTGCAACCCGCAACACCCATCAATACTAATTCCATTGGACTTGCGCCTTTATCGTCTCCGCCAAATTCTGGTCGGCTATCCACATTTACTAAGTGACCACGCTCGTTTTTTAATTCAAAGTGGAAGTTGTCGTTTACTCTGTTTAATGTTATTTTCATATTATTCCCCTCCCCAACCCTCCCCGAAGGGAAGGGAGCCAAGACTGGAGGCAGTCCCTTTTTTATTATTTATATTTATTTGGACGCAGATTTTACTTTTATATATGTTAAATCAAAAATCGTCACCCGAGAGCTTGCTCGAACTGGCGAAGCAATCTGCAATCTTTTTATTCCCCCTTCAGGGGTATGGGGGCTACCCTTTATCCGACAATCTCAAAATATCACCAAAAACACCTCTCGCCGTTACCGCAGATCCTGCACCTGCACCTTGAATTACGATTGGTCTGTCGCCATACGATTCAGTGTAAATTTCGAAGAAAGAATCAGAACCTTTTAAGCCTCCCAAAGCAGTATCCGAAGGTACGGAAACTAATTTTACTTCTAGATTACCTTTGTCATTTTGCAAATCGCCTGACAATTCGCCTATGTATCGCAGGACGTGATTGGGCTTTTGGTCGGCTTTTATTTTAGCATAAATTGGATCAAACTCGGTCAATTTATTCAAGAAATCCGAAACATCGCCTTCACGCAAATGTTCTGGAATTAAATTTTGAATATCAATTTCTTCAAACTCATTTTGCAAGTCTAATTCTCTTGCCAAAATCAATAATTTTCTACCTACGTCGTTCCCGCACAAATCTTCTCTTGGATCCGGCTCGGTATACCCATTGTCAATGGCCTCCTTCAATATTTCGCTAAACGAAGCCTCTTTTGCAGAAAAATTATTGAACAAATAACTCAATGTTCCAGAGAAAACACCTTTAATCTTCGTGATATTTTCACCCGAAAGGTGCAATAATTTAATCGTATCAATCAATGGCAATCCTGCACCCACATTAGTTTCATAAAGATAACTCTTTTGATTATCCGCCAGCACTTTTCGTAATTTTTTATAAAAACTATAGCTTAACGTATTAGCCACTTTATTAGACGAAATCAAATCAAAACTGTTTTCAGCTAATTTTATATAATTCCCAACAAATTCAGCACTTGCCGTGTTATCAATCGCAATCAAATTCTCCAAGTGATGCTCATTTGCGTAGGCAATTACATCATCTATAGTATAAGAAAAGCCATTGTTCTGGATTTCATTTTTCCAATTTGGAGTAACGCCATTTTTATTCAAAAGTACATTACTTGAATTGGCAATTGCAAAAACATTCAGTTTGATATCTTTTCTTTTCTCGATAGTTGCTGCTGATTCCAATATTTGGTTAATCAACGTTCCACCAACTAATCCATGTCCGAAAATAGCGATATTGATTTTCTTAGCTACTCCAAAAATCTCTCCGTGAATTACGTTTAAGGCTTTGTTCAATTGCGATTTTTTGACCACCAAACTCACGTTTTTACCCGTAACGGTATTATTGAAAAGAATCGGGACAATTTTATTTTTTATCAACGCCGTGTATGGCTTGTGAAAAGTACTTAAATCCTGACCAATGATAGAAATCACCGAAACATCATCCGTCACCGTGATTTTATTTACATCTTTCGAATAGAAATCATTTTCGAATTCTTTCTCTAATTCAATCATTGCTTTTGTCGCTTTATCAGTGGCAACAACTAAACCAATTCCTCTTTCTGACGAACCTTGAGAAATGATACTTACGCTAATATCATTATCGCCCATCACTCTGAAAATACGGGCATCAACACCTGTTTTTCCCAGTAATCCTCTTCCTTCCAGGTTCACTAACGAAACATTTTCAAGCACCGAAAGTGTTTTGATCCCTTCCTTGTTTGAATTGGAAGTGATTAATGTTCCTTTATTTTCATGGTTGAACGTATTCAAGATACGAAGCGGAATGTTTTTTTCCAACAAAGGAATGATCGTTTTGGCATGAAGAATCGTAGCACCAAAATTGGCTATTTCATTGGCTTCATTAAACGACAAATGGTCAATTTTCTTTGCATCAACTACTAAATCCGGATTAGCGGTATAAATTCCGTCTACGTGCGTATAATTCTGTAATTCGTCCGCATTCAAATAATTCGCAATCAACGAAGCGGTGTAATTGCTACCGTTTCTTCCTAAAGTGGTCGTGTCATTATTTGTGTTTGAACCAATGAAACCTGTAACAATATTTACGGTTGTTCCGTTATTTTGTTTGAAATAATTGATGACATTTTTCTTCGAAATTTGTTCCAAAGGTTGTGCATCACCAAATTTCGAATCGGTTTTTATCAATTCCCGAGTATCTGCAAAACGGGCATTTATCCCATTTTCGACCAAAATTGCCGTCAGTAATTTTGCCGAAAGTAGTTCCCCTTTTGATAAAATTTGGTCTTTTATTTTGTTGCTGTAATCACCAATTAAACTGACGCCTTCGAATAATTTTTCAAGAACATGGAACTCTTCGGACAAATCTACGTCTTGATATTCGTCTTGTTGGTATTTTTTGAAATCATCAAAAAGAGGTTTATAAACTCCGTTTTTAGCGGCAATACTTAAAATTTCTTCTAATTCATCCGTAGCATTTCCTCGCGCCGAAACTACAATAGCAATTTCCTCGCCTTGATTTACTTTATCAATAATAATTGCAACCACCTTATTTATTCCGTCGCCATTCGATAACGATTTACCTCCAAATTTTAATATTTTCATTGTGTTGTGTTTTTTGGCTTAGAATATATCCTGAAGCAAATTGTGTAATTGTTTGTATTCTATCAAAAAAGCGTCGTGTCCGTGGATGGAAACTATTTCCTGATAGGTAACCCTCTTTTTATATTTTTTTAATTCCTCGTACGTTGCTTTATTTTCATTTGCCGTAAAAAACAAGTCGGAATTGATTCCAATAATATGAATCTCGGCTTCAATTTTTGAAGTTATCTCTTCGAATGATGTGCAGTTTCTGGTGATATCGATTGTTTTCAACAGTTGATTCATCATTTTATATGACGAAATTTGAAAACGTTTCTGCAATTTTTCGCCGTGATGTAGCAACCAGCTTTCTACATTAAAAATCCCCAATTCTTCATTGGTGGTTCGCTGAAATTTTGCAGCAAATGATTCCGGAGTTCTATAGCATAACATAGCATGAGTGCGAGCGTCTTCAATAGGTTTTGAAGAGTTGTTGAGAATTTGTTCCTGCAAAAAGCAATTGGCAATTAACCAATCCGTCGATTTCCAATCCGTTGCGATAGGAATTAAATGCTGTGTGATTTTTGGCTCTAAAGCGACCATTTCCCAAGCAATTCCGCCACCTACAGAACCCCCAATAATGGCGTATAGTTTTTTAATATCCAGAACCCGAATCCCTTCAATAAAAATCCTGGCAATGTCTCTGGCAGTAAAATCTAAATAATCTTCGATCTCAAAACCATCAAAACCATTTCCGGGAACATTAAATGCGAGTATTGTATATTTTGTAGTATCTATGGTTTTGTGTGCTCCAATTAAATCATTCCACCAACCGTTTTCGCCCACAACTTGTGAATTTCCGGTTAAAGCATGGTTGACCAAAACAATTGGTGCCGTATGCAATTCTGGCCCAAAAACTTGAAAACTTACGTTTAAGGTAGCATAAAAAGCGCCACTTTTAGTGGTGAAATTTTGAAATGTAATAGAGGTTGGTTTATTTTCCAATGGCAAATCTTTTATGATTTTTGATCTGTGTTTGGAAATATTATAAAGAAAGTCAGGCGTTATCTAGACTAATTCTTAGTGTTATCTTTCCACGATGAGCGTGGTAGAATGCAGCACCTTCTTCGATAAATCGAAGGGTTGCTAAGGCTTCATCGGGTCTAATCCCTCTGCCTTTCTTTATAACATTTCAATACGTTTTTGAACTTAAAGAAGCAAATTAACCACTATTTTTTGTAACAACCAAATTTTTATGTGGATTCGTTTATTTCTTTGGGCACCATAAATACAAAAAACAATTCACACGCAATTGTTATTCTGACGAAGTAATGAGAATACTCATCCCGTTTTCTTACTTCGTCAAAACAACACTTTTAAACATCCTTTGAAAATCTCAAAACCAAAAATAAATTCGGATTTATTAAATAAAAAGCGCTTCATTCTCTTGGGAATACATTAGGAAAAGCAATGAATTAGTCACTATTTTTTGTGCCAAAACATCGTTCTTTGAGATCTCAAATCTAGGATGAATCAATTCATTCTTAGAATCGTTTTCCTTTTCTTTTTTATTTCTGAAATTAATACTTTTTAATAACCGAAATGTCTTTGTAAAATACTTTGTTGTGCTCATAATTTTTAGGTGTTAGGTGTTAATATTCATTTTTGGTCTCCTTGTATGAATTGTTGTGAGATTTGAAAAAATCAGAAAAACAAAAAACCCTTTTAGATCCATATCCAAAAGGGTTTTAAGTTATACACTTACTTTTGGAATCAACAGCCGCGAATACACATAATGGCATTGACACAAATCATGTTATTGACTGTTGCGTTATTTGTTTTTTGGCTTTTTAGGTTATTCATCGAGGCTTTTTGTGACTAAAAAATCTATTCTGTTTATTACTATTCAAAAAAAAAGCTTCCCGTTATCCGGGAAGCTTTTGATATATAATTTGATTTAAATTATGCAATACGCAACCCTCAGGAATTTTCCTGTGCGACCTTAAACATATTACAAATATTAAATTTCATTTTTACTTTATTAGAATTTCTAAATTGCAAATTATTTTTTAAATATCCAAATAAGTTTAAGAAAATAATAGCGAAACTATTTTAAATATTATTTTTTCTTAATAATTTAGAACCCGAAAAATATTTATTCTCAAAAAAAACAAAAGATTAATTTGCAATTCAAAATGGTTTCATACATTTGCAACCAAATACAAGAGGAAAAATTTGAACTGATTGCAACCTCTTCATAATGAAACAAATTCATTATGAATACTGAACGTTTTTCAGTAGAAAAAATGCTAAAGCAGAAACTCTTCTTTAGTCCTTTTTAGCAATTATTTTTTCTCGCTTAATTTAAAATAATAATTATTATGGCCTATTTATTTACGTCAGAATCTGTAAGCGAAGGACATCCAGACAAAATTGCAGATCAAATTTCAGACGCATTAATTGATAATTTTTTGGCATTTGATGCTGACTCAAAAGTAGCTTGCGAAACTTTAGTAACTACAGGTCAAGTAATCTTGGCAGGTGAAGTAAAATCAAATACCTATTTAGATGTGCAACAAATCGCTCGCGATGTAATCAAGAAAATTGGTTACACCAAAAGCGCCTATATGTTTGAAGCGGATTCTTGTGGTATTCTTTCTGCTATACACGAACAATCTGCTGACATCAATCAAGGTGTTGATAGAGCAAATCCTGAAGAGCAAGGTGCTGGTGATCAAGGAATGATGTTTGGTTACGCAACAAATGAAACAGAAAATTACATGCCTTTGGCACTTGATTTATCTCATAAATTATTAAAAGAATTAGCTGTTTTAAGACGTGAAAATAACGAAATCACCTATTTGCGTCCGGATGCTAAATCTCAAGTGACGTTAGAATACAGTGATGACAACAAACCAACTCGAATTGAAGCTATTGTAATTTCGACACAACACGATGACTTTGACGAAGAAGCTACTATGCTTGCTAAAATCAAAAAAGACATCATCGAAATTTTGATTCCAAGAATCATTGCAAAAAATCCAACGAGTGCTCATTTATTTAATGATCAAATTAAATACCACATCAATCCAACAGGAAAATTTGTCATTGGAGGACCTCACGGAGATACTGGACTAACAGGTAGAAAAATTATTGTAGACACTTACGGTGGAAAAGGTGCTCACGGTGGTGGTGCATTCTCTGGTAAAGACCCTAGTAAAGTAGACAGAAGTGCGGCTTATGCGACTCGTCACATTGCTAAAAATCTAGTTGCAGCAGGTGTTGCTGACGAAATTTTAGTACAGGTTTCCTACGCCATTGGTGTTGCTAAACCAATGGGTATTTTCATAGAAACTTATGGAACATCAAAAGTGAAATTAACTGATGGAGAAATTGCCAAAAAAGTAGAAGCTATTTTTGATATGCGCCCGTACTTTATAGAGCAACGTTTGAAATTAAGAAATCCAATCTACAGCGAAACTGCTGCTTACGGGCACATGGGACGTACTCCAGAAACGGTTACTAAAACTTTTACTGCTCCAGGAGGATTAACAAAAACCGTGACTGTTGAATTGTTTACTTGGGAAAAATTAGATTTTGTTGACCAAGTTAAAACTGCTTTTGGATTGTAATTCAGTACAGATTTAAAATGAAAAAGGGGATTTTGTTCAGTCAAAATCCCTTTTTAATTTGGCTATATATTGTACTTTAAAATAAAGGTCACAAATCGTGGTAAAATAATCGTTTCATTCGCATTAAAGCCATTTACGCTAAAGGAGTTGTTCAATCTAGACCTTGTATTTAGTAAATTGTAGGCCTGAATTCTGTATTCAAATTTGGCGTCCTTTTTTAATAAGTTCCGCCGCCGCCACTCATTGCATTCATTATGCGCATTCCACCTCCAGCTTGACCTGTAGCCTCTAACTTTTCTTCTTCTTTATAAATTGATGTCGATTTATCAAAATTAAGAATGAATGTTTTTTCGAACATTTTTTTCATACTTTCCTCAATCATTTTTTGCATATCAGGAGTCATATCCTTATTGCCTTCCATTCGTGTTTTGAAATCGGAGGTACTGGTTTTTGATTCATACACTGCCATTCCTTGAAATTCCTGAGCGCGAAGCCCCAAAAACGATGCAATTGTTACTATTATTGCGTAAATTACTTTATACATAACTATTGGGTTTTAATGAATAAGAGTGAAAAATAATATTTTTGTTACAAGCATTCTGTTAAAATAATAATAAAACAATCAAAATTATATACCGTTTAATTGTAATTTCGCTGTATGAAAAAAGTAATATTATTGCTGTTTATCGCTTCATTTTCAGTAGTTTTTAGTCAGAACCAAAAACTAACAGCCATTAAAATCGATTCTATTCGTTTTGATGGAGATGCGTTTTTAGGTTATGATTCATTTGGTTTTTACTACACCATCCATAACAATGTTTTTTCTAAAATTGGAACACGGAATACTTTAGAATACAAAAATATTTCTTTGGGTAGAATCACAAAAATAGATTTGCATAACCCTTTGAAAATTGTTTTATTTTACGAAAATTTCAATACAGTTATCATCTTGGACAATCAATTGAATGAAACTCAGAAAATCAATTTTTCAGAAAATACAATTCCAATCGTAGCCACTGCAATTGGTATTGCTGCTCTAAATCAGTTGTGGGTTTACAACAGTATGAATCAGCAACTGGGATTATATGATTATTTGAACAAGGATTACAAAACTATTTCAGTTCCTTTTACTGAAAGTATTAAGAATTACGCTTCAGATTTCAACATCTTCTATTGGATGGACGGTAAAAACAACTGGTACACTTGCGATATTTTTGGCAGAATAGCAAACAAAGAAAAAGTTTCTGATTTTGACTCGATTGAAATTATAAATGAAAATCAGATCATCTATTCTAAAAATGGGATTTTAATTTTGCAGGATTTGGAAAAAAACCAAAAAACTGAAATTGAAATTTCAGAAAAAACGTTTAAAAAATTCTATTACAAAGACCAAATTTTATCTATTTTTACAACTTCAGGAATTACAAATTATAAAATCACAATACCGTAATGCACATAGCAATAGCAGGAAATATAGGTTCAGGAAAAACTACTTTAACGCGTTTATTAGCCAAACATTTTAAGTGGGAGCCCCACTATGAAGATGTAGTCGACAATCCATACTTAGATGATTTTTACCATCAAATGGAGCGCTGGTCGTTTAATTTACAAATCTATTTCTTGAATAGTCGCTTCCGTCAGGTGATGCAAATTCGTGAAAGCGGTAAAAAAATCATTCAGGACCGAACTATTTATGAAGACGCCCATATTTTTGCTCCTAATTTATATGCTATGGGTTTGATGACCAATCGGGATTTCCAAAATTATTCTTCTCTTTTTGAATTAATGGAATCTACCGTTAAAGCCCCTGATTTATTGATCTATTTAAGGAGTTCTATTCCTAACTTAGTTGGACAAATACACAAACGCGGCCGTGAATATGAAAACTCAATATCCATTGAGTATTTGAGTCGTTTGAACGAACGCTACGAAGGCTGGATTCAAACCTATGACAAAGGAAAACTATTAATCATTGATGTGGATAACATGAATTTTGTTGATAATCCCGAAGATTTAGGAACTATTTTTAATAGAATTGATGCGGAGTTGAATGGGTTGTTTTAGAATCCTCTCCCCAACCCTCTCCGAAGGAGAGGGAGTAGAAACTGGTGATAAAATACATAAAAACAAAAAATGCCTCACAATTGTGAGGCATTTATATTTACAAGATATTGATTACTTTAAATCATCAATTTTAGCCTGAACTTCTGCGTCAGTTCCCTCAAAACTTTGAATGTTTTCTTTTCCGTTAATATTAGTTTTAATAGTTGCTTTTACTTCTCCATCAACATTGGTTTTTTCTATCGTAACTTTTTCCGAAACCATTTCAGTTACTGCTGCGGAAGCATTCATAAATCTACACGTTTTACTGTCACATCCTTTAGCAAGACACTCTTCTTTAGATATTGAAGTACACATTTCAGAAACAGCACAACATGCGGCTTTATTAGCCAATGTATGATTGCCACTACCTAAAATTGGTGCAATAACAAGTCCTATCAAACACGTCAATTTAATTAAAATATTCATTGATGGTCCAGAAGTATCTTTGAACGGATCTCCAACAGTATCGCCAGTAATGGCCGCTTTATGCGCATCAGAACCTTTATAGGTCATTTCTCCATTAATCAGAACTCCCGCTTCAAAAGATTTTTTAGCGTTGTCCCAAGCACCACCGGCATTGTTTTGAAAAACAGCCCAAAGCACACCCGAAACGGTAACTCCGGCCATATAACCCCCTAACATTTCGGCGATTAGCTGGTTGTTGTCTCCGTAAACTAATTTGCCAAGCAAAACAATTGCAATTGGAAAACCAATTGTCAATATTCCCGGCAACATCATTTCGCGCAAAGCGGCTTTCGTCGAAATATCAACACACTTAGCATATTCCGGTTTTCCGGTTCCTTCCATAATTCCGGGAATCTCCCTGAACTGACGACGTACTTCATACACCATGTCCATTGCGGCTTTCCCGACAGAATTCATCGCTAATGCCGAGAAAACTACAGGTATCATGCCACCCACGAATAGCATTGCTAAAACTGGTGCTTTAAAAATATTGATTCCGTCAATTCCTGTAAAAGTCACATACGCAGCAAATAGAGCTAGTGAAGTTAATGCTGCCGAAGCAATAGCAAAGCCTTTTCCGGTTGCTGCAGTTGTATTTCCTACAGCATCTAAAATATCCGTTCTGGTACGTACTTCTTTTGGCAATTCGCTCATTTCAGCAATTCCACCGGCGTTATCCGATATGGGTCCAAAAGCATCGATTGCCAATTGCATGGCCGTTGTTGCCATCATCGCTGAAGCAGCTAAAGCCACACCATAAAATCCTGCTAATGCGTAGGAAGTCCAAATTGCAGCTGCAAATAATAAAACCGTTGGAAACGTAGAAATCATTCCGGTTGCCAATCCTGCAATTACGTTTGTTCCTGCTCCAGTTGAAGATTTTTGAACAATTGCCATAACAGGTTTTGTACCCAATCCTGTATAATACTCAGTTACTGACGAAATGAGTCCACCTACTGCCAGACCTACAATTGTAGCATAAAAAACACGCATGGATGAAATTTCTTTAGTTCCTTCTCCAAAGAAATCCATTTTCATGGTTTCTGGCAACATGTATTGCACTAAAAAATAGCAGGCAATAAGGGTTAATCCTATTGAAAGCCAGTTTCCCCTATTTAAAGCGCTTTGCACTTGCGCTTCTTTTGCATTATCATCTGTAATTTTCACCACCATCGTTCCGATAATCGAAAATAATATTCCAAAACCGGCGATTGCCATTGGTAATAAGATAGGTCCTATTCCTCCAAAAGCATCTTGAATAGTTCCGCCCATGTCTTTGATTACATAATTTCCTAAAACCATGGCCGCTAAAACAGTTGCGACATAAGAACCAAATAAATCAGCTCCCATTCCGGCAACATCGCCTACATTATCCCCTACATTGTCCGCAATTGTAGCCGGATTACGGGGATCATCTTCCGGAATTCCAGCTTCTATTTTCCCCACCAAATCAGCTCCAACATCGGCCGCTTTAGTGTATATTCCTCCACCAACTCTTGCAAACAAGGCTATTGATTCTGCTCCAAGAGAAAATCCCGCTAGTGTTTCTAAAACAATGGTCATATCTTCCGTAGAAGTCCAAACGCCGTTCATAAAGAAGTGAAAAAAGAAAATAAAGAAAGTGGTCAATCCTAAAACAGCCAATCCCGCAACCCCTAATCCCATTACGGTTCCGCCACCAAAAGAAACTTTTAAGGCTTTAGGCAAACTGGTACGGGCGGCTTGTGTGGTTCTAACATTGGTTTTTGTTGCAATTTTCATTCCCATGTTCCCAGCTAAAGCCGAGAAAAAAGCACCAAAAACAAAAGCAACCACTATTAATATGTGTGTAGTAGGAACGAAAAAAGAAATTCCGGCTAAAACTATGCTAGCTCCAATGACAAAAAACGTCAACAACCTATATTCTGCTTTCAAGAAAGCCAAGGCTCCTTCGTAAATGTAATCCGAAATCTCTTTCATCTTACCATCACCCGGATCCTGTTTTAATACCCATTTTCTTTTAGCAAACATAAATGCCAGTCCAATAAATGCCATCGCAATAGGCAAATAAATCATAATTGTATTCATAATTTCGGTTTGGTTTTTGGTTAAAATTAATAGTGTAACAAAACGAATTTAAACAAAAAAAGCAACACTCTTAACAGAATGTTGCTTTTTTTGTAAAAATTATGACGTAAAATTATTTAATACTAAACAATCCCTCTGGTTTATTCTCAATTTGATTAAATCGCTCCGTACACTCTGCGATAATTGCATAGGCTTCATTTACATCTCCCCAGCCGCCTACATCTACTTTCTTGTTTTCAAGATCTTTGTACACTTGAAAAAAGTGTTCAATTTCTTTTAATAAATGTGGATTCATGTCTGACAGATCATTCAATGAATTCCAGATTGGATCTGAAACCGGTACACAAATTACTTTTTCATCCGGTCCTTTATCATCCGCCATGTGGAAAACACCAATGGGTTTTACTTCCATAACACAACCGGGAAAAGTAGGTTCGTTTACCAAAACCAATACATCTAATGGATCGCCGTCTAAGGCTAATGTTTCCGGAATAAATCCGTAATCCGCAGGATACATCATTGACGAGAATAACATTCTGTCAAAACGCATTCTTTTTATTTCGAAATCATATTCGTATTTATTTCTACTTCCTCTTGGTATTTCGATTAAAACATCGAAAGTTGTTAATTTGTCTGCAGTCATTTTAGTTTTTCTTTTCTATATTTTATGGTTGCAAAAATAAGTAAAGAATCCCTTTCAACAATGAAAAATCTATGTTATCTGTTGATTAAATTTTAAGAAACAGCACTTTAGTAAAAAACGGTTCTATTTCTTTTCTTTAAATAATGATGCCATAAAAGATAGGTTGCAAAAGAGCGATACGGACTCCATTTCAACGTATGAACTTGCATCTCATTTTTGTCGTGAATATCCAGTAATTCCTTGATTGTGTGTACAACGGCAATATCGCCTAATGGCAATAAATCAGGCTCTTGCAGACAAAACATTAAATAAATATCGATGGTCCAGTTTCCTATCCCTTTGATTTTGATGAGTTCTTCGCGCACTTGCAGAGCCGTTTTGGCTGGCAAACTTTCTAAATCAAGTTCTTTATTTATTAAGGCTGTCGCCAAAGCTTTGATATAAGACGTTTTTTGACGGCTTACGCCAAGATTCCTAAACTCAGCATCCGATACGTGAAGAAGAATTTCCGGTGTTACCGTTTTTAGAGTAGTTTTTATTTTTAAAAAAGTGGCTTTAGCGGACTCTATCGATACTTGTTGCTCTAAAATCAACAATACCAGAGTCTCAAAACCTTGCGGTCTTTTGGGAATAACAGGCATTCCGTATTGTTCAATGATTGCTTTGAAAATAGCATCTTTTTCTAAAAGGTAGTCGATGGCTTCTTGCATAATCTGATGTTTTTTTAGCCCGGATGGAAACGGCATCCTTTTTATAAGGCGATTTTTATTCGCCTTATAAAAAGATATAGTGTACAGCCGGAATAGCTCCTAAAAACTGAACCCAAACGACCCTTTAACAGTAAAACGATTCGTTTCCGGCACGTTGAGATAATTGCCTCGCCAGGCGAAATCAATACGGAATACTTTGAAGATATTTCCAATACCAGCACTGTATTCCCAATAGCCTTTTTCAGGTGCATTGTAAATTAAACCCGAAGCATTAATAGCTCTGTTTTCATCAGAGATGCTTCCATAAACCCCTTTTACGGATATAATTTCTCTCCAATTGAGTTTGCGCATGAACGGTATTCTGGAAAAAAGACGCCCGTTGAAATTGTGATTCCACTGTAAAGTAGCATATTGATCCGATACAAATTCATAGAAATTAAGATTACTGAAGGTGTTTTCAATCGTGAAAAAAGTTTGATTTCCCGGAATCACATTTATCAATCCTAACGGAACTGTTCCAAAAGTTTTTCCTACTTCCATAATAATATTGGTTCGCCCCAATGGACCAATAACTATAGGCTGTTTGTAATATAATTGTACTTTGTCATATTTGAAATTACTGTTCAAAAGCCCTTTGAATCCATGGCTGTAATTAATAAAAAAACGACTAAAAGGACTGTCAACATTGCTTCTTTCAACCCCAAAACCAATCGTTTTTCGCTTTGGAGAATACTCGATCTGAATGTTCGCTTCGGATTGTTTTACATCACTTTTAGTAGCTAAATTGGCTATGTTGGTATAATAATCCAGGCTAAAAGTAGGCGATGCAGACTCCAGCGTACGATACGAAATCCCAGCCTGAAAAGTCAAGTTTTTTACTGGCTCCATTTCTATGGCAACATTAGTCAAATTGATGTTGGTTAACTTCCCGTTACTGCCAGATGAGAATACGGACGACGAAGCAAAACTTCTGCCTAAAATATCGTTTGTAGTTGTTAAACTAGCTCCTATTTGCTCAATGTCTCGCCTATTTCCTCCGGATAAAATGATCCGATTTTTCTTGTCGACCATCCATTTTCCGGAAAGTCCGTATTTAAATTTATCATCATCAAACCCATACGCAGTATACGCCTGAATGCGCCAAGGATCGTTAGGACCAAAATAGGTTCTTCCTCCTACTCGCAACCGTACACCCTCTACTTCATTGTATCCAAATGTAGAAAAAACAGGTCCATAATCAAAGTTATTAAACTCCACATAACCACTTCCTAGTATGGATACTAAGCTGTACAATTGTTTGAATTTATTTACGGTTTGCAGGGTATCAAGCATTTTATAAACGCCCAATTCATCCTTGCTTAAGTTTTCAAAACGGTTTTCATTCCAATATTCCTCGGATTTATTGTAGACTTCGTCATCCATATAATTGACTTCGGCTTTATAAAAAGCAACAGGCAATTCTGTATTGAACTGATGGTTCCGGTAAAAACTAGTTCTTTTTCCATAAACACCTTTCGAATTTTCTTTTTTGTTCAAAGCAAAGTCAGACATCAAATAATCCTTGGTCAACAAGAAAACCGAGTCACTGACTACTTCAAATTCCTGCTCTAAGTAAATATCTTTTACCCAGTTGATATTGGCACTTTTGGTCACTGCCATATTGATTTTCTTGATGGCAAATGTGGAATCATTCACCCAAAAATCTCCTTTGAAAGTCAATTCGTTTTTTCGTCTTGGATAAAAAACAATATTATAGCACCATTTATCATCAATATACGAACTGTCTTTCAGTACATAATTGTAGACATCAATCCCTGTTTTAGACAGCGGACTGGTAAAGCTTTTGTCAAAAAAAGTCAAGTAATTATTGTAGATATTATAATCTGAATACAAGTCTTTTACAAAAGATAAAATCTGTTGATTCCCATCAAATCCGGACGTTTTATTGGCTTTTATTTTTTCTTTTACCTTCTTTAATTTGTTGTCTCCATAAACATCATGGAGTGATTCATTTATAAAAATAGGCAAATAGGTTTTCCCGGTTACTCGGGACGTATCCATTTGATCGAATATAAATTCCATCCCTTTAAAAAGTTTGCTTTTCATAAAAGCACTGTCAATAGAATTCATATCAAATTCTATTTTCTCGTACTTTTCCATCTGGTATTGGTCAAACTGATACAACCCGTTTTTACGTTTTCTTTCCCAGATTTTCCTCAGAATATCGAGCGCAGGATTGTCCTTTTTTGATGTTTTTCCGGCAAAAACGACTACTTCGTTTAAGCTTTCGGCTTCATTCAACTGAATTTTGAAATTATAATTTACCGGTTTATCTAAGTAAATTTCTTTTTCAGAAAACCCAACGGAGGATATGAGTAAAGTAGTATATGTTTTTTTGGATTCCAGGTAAAACTTACCGTCCTCATTAGTCACAATTCCTTCACTGGAACCTTTGAAAACCACATTAGCAAATGGAATGGGCAGGTTGGATTTATCAACCACAACACCACTCACTTTTGTTTGCGCAAAACTAGTAGTTGCTGAGACCAACAACAAAAGCAGAAACAATAAGAGATTCTTTTTCATATGTAGATAATATTTGTTTTTGTAGGAATATGGTATCGCCAGATCTTAATTGGTGTTTGAGACAGCTTCTGTCATGGCGATTTCATAGTCATTCAAAAAAAAACTTCATCAAATTAAAGAATTGATGAAGTTTCAAATATAGTTAATTAAGACCGCAGGATTAATTGATTATTAAAAAACGGGTTATTAGCCCTTATTCCAAATCAAACGATTCCAACTGACTATTTTTTATACAGTACTTTTTTAACCGCTTTTACTACATCACCAGCATTAGGCAACCATTCTTTCAATAAAACCGGAGAGTACGGCGCTGGCGTATCTGCAGTCGTAATGCGTTGAATAGGTGCATCCAAGAAATCAAAAGCACGTTCTTGAACAATATAGGTAATTTCAGAAGCCACACTTGCAAAAGGCCATGCTTCCTCAAGAACTACTAATCTATTTGTTTTTTTAACCGATGTTAAAATCGTCTCATAGTCCATAGGACGTACAGTTCGCAAATCGATAATTTCACAAGAAATTCCTTCTTTGGCTAATTCGTCAGCGGCAATATGCGCCTCTTTGATAATTTTTCCAAAAGAAACAATTGTCACATCCGTACCTTCACGCTTGATATCAGCAACTCCTAACGGAATTACATATTCGCCATCTGGAACTTCACCTTTATCCCCATACATTTGTTCAGATTCCATGAAAATCACAGGATCGTTATCACGAATAGCCGCTTTCAACAAACCTTTGGCATCATAAACCGTAGAGGGAACTACCACTTTAAGACCCGGAGTATTCGCAAACCAGTTTTCTAAAGCTTGTGAGTGCGTTGCTCCTAATTGTCCTGCCGAAGCTGTTGGACCACGAAAAACGATTGGCACATTAAATTGTCCACCCGTCATCTGACGCATTTTGGCAGCATTATTTATGATTTGGTCAATACCTACTAAACAAAAATTGAACGTCATGTATTCCACAATCGGTCTGCATCCATTCATGGCTGATCCTACTGCAATACCAGTAAAACCAAGCTCTGCGATAGGAGTATCAATGACTCTTTTCTCGCCAAATTCAGCTAGCATACCTTTAGATGCTTTGTAGGCACCATTATATTCTGCAACTTCTTCACCCATTAAGTATATGGACTCATCGTGACGCATTTCTTCACTCATCGCTTCACAAATGGCCTCTCTAAATTGTATCGTTCTCATATTTTTTTATATTTTGTCCTCCTGAGCGCAGTCGAAGGATAATTTTCGAACAGCAAAAATAAATATTTAATATCATTTAAAAGCATAAATTACTCTAAATTAATTCAGGATTTATAGCGATAATTTTCAGGAGCTATTTCCGGCTCTCCCCTGTATCTTCCTGTGGCTAAAGGAGCCACAAGAAGGATGCCGCTGCTGTCCGGGCTACGAAAACGTAGTAGTTAAGTAAAATATTATGCGTGCATAGTATATTATTCAAATTAATATTTTAAATTTGTAAAAGAAATTACGAATAATAAAAAATATAAGTATGAAAATATTAGTTTGCATCAGTCACGTTCCTGATACTACTTCAAAAATTAACTTTGTCAACGGCGATTCAGAATTTGACACCAATGGAGTTCAATATGTAATCAATCCAAATGACGAATTTGGTTTGACACGCGCTATTTGGTTCCAAGAACAACAAGGCGCAACCGTTACGGTTGTGAATGTTGGAGGACCAGAAACCGAACCTACTTTAAGAAAAGCGCTGGCAATAGGTGCCAATGAAGCCATTCGCGTCAACGCTACTCCTACTGACGGATTTTTCGTAGCCAAACAACTTGCTGAAGTAATTAAAAACGGAAGTTACGATGTAATCATTGCCGGAAAAGAGTCTTTAGACTATAATGGCGGAATGGTTCCTGGAATGATAGCCGGGATTTTAGGATACAACTTCCTTAATTCTTGTACAAGTCTTACTGTTGATGGAACTAATGTAAAAGCAGTTCGTGAAATTGATGGTGGAAAAGAAACCGTTGCTACAACTTTACCATTAATCATTGGAGGACAAAAAGGATTGGTGGAAGAAAAAGATTTGCGTATTCCAAACATGAGAGGAATCATGACTGCAAGAACAAAAGCATTAACAATACTGGAGCCTGTTGACGCTGCTGTGAATACAAAAGCAGTAAAATTTGAAAAACCAGCTCCTAAATCAGCCGTAAAATTGATTGCTGCTGACAATTTAGATGAATTAATCAATTTATTACACAACGAAGCAAAAGTAATCTAACTGTCATAAAGCGGAATGTCAAAAGTCAAATGAATAGAAATTTACACTAATTTCCCTTTACGACTTTAGACTTTTAAACTTATAAGACTAAAATAAAAAAATCATGTCAATATTAATATACGCGGAATACGCTCCCGACGCTTCGGGAGGAAAATTTAAAAAAGTAGCATTCGAATTGGCTTCCTATGCAAAAAAAGTAGCCGAAAGTCTAGGAACCACTGTTACGGCTGTAACCGTAAATGCTGGAGATGTTTCGGAATTATCAAAATACGGAGTAGACAAAGTATTAAAAGTAACCAACGATAAATTATCCGGGTTTACTGCAAAAGCATACGCTGATGTGATCAAACAAGCCGCCCAAAAAGAAAACGTAAAGTTAGTTTTACTTTCATCCACTACAGACAGTATTTATCTTTCCTCACTTGTTGCAGTAGCTTTAGAAGCCGGCTATGCGTCAAATGTGGTTGGATTACCAGTTTCAACGTCGCCTTTTCAAGTAAAAAGAAATGCTTTTTCAAACAAAGCGTTCAATATCACTGAAATTGCCACAGACGTAAAAGTACTTGGGCTTGCCAAAAACTCGTATGGGGTTTTTGAAACACCTTCAACATTAACCGAGGAAGATTTTAACCCAAATATTGGAGAAGCTGATTTTGGTGTAAAAGTAGAATCAGTTGAAAAAGTTTCTGGAAAAGTTTCAATCGCTGATGCGGATATTGTAGTGTCGGCTGGACGTGGATTGAAAGGTCCGGAAAACTGGGGAATGGTAGAGGAGTTAGCAACTGTTCTTGGCGCTGCAACTGCTTGTTCAAAACCAGTTTCTGATTTAGGATGGAGACCTCACGGAGAACACGTTGGGCAAACAGGAAAACCGGTAGCTACAAACCTTTATATTGCAATTGGAATTTCAGGAGCGATTCAACACATTGCGGGAATCAACTCTTCTAAAGTAAAAGTGGTCATCAACAGTGATCCCGAAGCGCCTTTTTTCAAAGTAGCGGATTACGGAATTGTAGGTGACGCGTTTGAAATCGTACCACAATTAATTGAAAAATTTAAAGCTTTTAAAGCTCACAATTCATAAATTATAGCATCCCATTAATTTAAATGCTACTTAAAAACAAGATATTTGTATCTTTGCTTTTAAGTAGCATTTCTTTTTTATAATTGCTGCTTAATTTTTATTAAAAAAAGTACCTCGTACTTTCCCATTACATCAATTATGAGCTTAGTTAAACTATCTATAAAAGGAATTTCATACAGTCAAACTCAAAACGGAGCCTACGCATTAATCTTGAATGAGGTTGACGGAGAACGAAAATTACCCATTGTCATTGGTGCTTTTGAAGCCCAATCCATCGCTATAGCATTGGAAAAAGAAATAAAACCACCACGTCCTCTGACCCATGATTTGTTCAAAAACTTCGCAGAACGATTTGACATTGTAGTCAAACAAGTCATTATTCACAAACTTGTGGACGGTGTTTTTTATTCGAGTATCATTTGCGAAAGGGATAAAATTGAAGAAATTATTGATGCCCGAACTTCAGATGCCATTGCGTTAGCATTGCGTTTTAACGCACCTATATTCACTTACAAAAACATTCTGGACAAAGCCGGAATTTATTTAAAATCAAATCCTTTAGACCCTAATAAAGACTCGCAGGAAATTGACGATGTACTTTCTAATCCGGACACTTTTGGTCGTGAAGAAGAAAGCAATCAATCCGGAGAAACCTATTCTAAACACAGTCTACCGGAATTAAATGAATTGTTAGATCAAGCCGTGTCGCACGAAGATTATGAGAAAGCCGCAAAAATTAGAGATGAAATCTCAAAGAGAGAATTGTAATTGTACCCATTTTTACTTTCCGTAGGATTGAAATGAAATCAGATTGTTACTAAATTTCAAAGGATTGAATCGCTTGTTTTTGAATAAATACACTTAAATTCACCAAAAACACTTAGTACCATGTTTCTTTTATAAAATTGATAAAAATAAGCTATGAAAAAAAACCACTTCCTACTTCTCTCAACATTATTTATTTGTTCAGCTGCCTCATCCCAAGACTATTATCTGCACTGCGGAAAAATCTTAAATACACTATCAGGCAAAGAATTAACAAACCAAACGATCCTTGTTTCTAAAAACAAAATTACAAAAATACAAGAGGGTTTTATCGCTAAAGTCAAGCCTGAAGACATTGAGATCAACCTGAAAAACAAATATGTTTTACCGGGTCTTATTGACTTACATGTTCACATAGAAGGCGAACATGATACCAAGAGCTACATGTCAAAATACATAGACAACGAAGCTGATGTTGCATTTCAAGCCGTTCGATGTGCCGAAATCACTCTTCTAGCTGGATTCACTACGGTGAGGGATTTAGGTGGAACCGGAGTAAATATCTCCATAAGAAATGCCATCAATAAAGGAATCGTAAAAGGTCCCCGAATTTTTACTGCCGGAAAATCAATTGCTACAACAGGCGGTCATGCAGATCCTACTAACGGAAGCAACCGAAAACTGGTAGGCGATCCAGGTCCACATGAAGGCGTAATCAATTCTCCAGAAGAAGGAGTAAAAGCAGTGAGAGAGCGTTATAAAGAAGGAGCTGATGTTATTAAAATTACAGCTACAGGTGGTGTTTTGAGCGTGGCAAAAAGCGGTAAAAATCCGCAGTTCTCTCTAGAGGAAATTAAAGCCATCACCACAACAGCCAAAGATTACAACATGCTCACCGCTGCCCATGCCCATGGCGACGAAGGAATGCAAAGAGCCATATTGGGCGGTATAAAAACCATTGAGCACGGCACCTTTATGAGTGAAGAGACAATGGAATTAATGAAAAAATACGATGCTTATTTAGTTCCTACCTTAACGGCTGGAAAAGAAGTAGAAAAAAATGCAGAAATTACTGGTTTTTATCCTGACATCGTAGTTCCAAAGGCCAGAGAAGTTGGCCCACAACTGAAAGCTACTTTTGCCAAGGCGTATAAAAAAGGAGTCCAAATTGCTTTTGGAACTGATGCCGGCGTTTTTGCTCATGGTACAAATGCAAAAGAATTTGGGTATATGGTTGAAGCCGGAATGCCTGCATTAGCCGCGATACAATCAGCAACGATTACGAATGCTATGTTATTAGGGCTTGAAAATGAAGCAGGTCAAATCAAAGAAAACTTTTTGGCAGACATCATTGCAGTGGATGAAAATCCTTTGAATGCGATCAAAACTCTGGAAAAGGTCGTATTTGTAATGAAGGACGGAAAAGTATATAAAAACGAACAACCGCTTACCGCACAATAGAATCATATAGACAATGAAGCAATATTTAGATTTAGTACAACACGTAATGGAAAACGGTTGTCAAAAAGGAGATCGTACGGGAACCGGGACAAAAAGTGTCTTTGGTTACCAAATGCGTTTTGACTTAAATGAAGGTTTCCCGATGGTAACTACTAAAAAACTACACCTAAAATCCATTATCTACGAATTGCTTTGGTTCTTAAAAGGAGACACAAATATTAAGTATCTTCAAGAAAACGGCGTTAAAATTTGGGATGCTTGGGCTGATGCCAATGGAAATTTAGGGCCTGTTTACGGCCACCAATGGCGCAATTGGAATAGTGAAGAAATTGATCAAATATCGGAATTAATTAAAGAGTTAAAAACGAATCCTAACAGCCGCAGAATGCTGGTTTCAGCATGGAATCCATCGGTTCTGCCTGACACGACAAAATCATTTGACGAAAATGTAAGTAACAATAAAGTTGCCTTGCCGCCTTGTCATGCGTTCTTTCAGTTTTATGTTTCTGGGGGTAAGCTATCTTGTCAGTTGTACCAGCGAAGCGCTGATATTTTTTTAGGAGTTCCTTTTAATATCGCTTCGTATGCGTTACTCACCATGATGATTGCGCAGGTTTGTGATCTAGAACCTGGTGAATTCATTCACACTTTTGGCGATGCACATATCTATAACAACCATTTTGAACAACTGGAATTGCAATTGACCCGTGAGCCAAAACCATTACCAAAAATGATTTTAAATCCCAATATAAAAGACATCTTTGCGTTTGGTTTTGAAGATTTTACCCTTGAAGGCTATGAACCTCATGCCACGATAAAAGGAAGTGTTGCGGTATAAAATAATAAAAAACGGTGTTTAGCTATACTACTAAAACACCGTTTTCATTTCCAGCAAACGCATTCCATTTGAAAGAATCTGCTTCTGGTTCATTGACAAATACTCCGTCGATAACGTATTTGAATTCGTAAGCAGCGTCTTTGGCCACATCAAATACTCCCTTGAAAGTTCCATTTTTTAATTTACTTAAAGCCCCTTCAGCAACATTCCAATTGTTGAAATCACCCACAACAGAAGCATGACTTGCTGCCTTTGCCGCTACCGAAAAAGTAACTTTACAAACTGGCTTTGTTTTTACAAATTGTTTTTTAATCGGCATAACATATTCATTTATAGGTTTATAAAACAAAGTAAATGTAATATATTGAAGTTTCAATGGCTCCTGTGAAGTTTTAATGGAATGCCGTAAACTATGTTAATTTTTGATAAATTCAATAATTTAAAGGATCGTAAATTTACTATTCAAAAATCAGAATACGTTTTCTGTTGAAATAATCCTGAGGCAAAATAGTGACTTTGCAAAATAAATTTTACCTTTATAAACTAAAATCAGAGCGATGGAAAAAGAATTACACGAACAATATGAATATGCAAGACGAAGAATAAAACAAAAGAAACGATTGTATTTTCATTTTGTTCTTTTTGTATTGGGAAGTTTATTGCTATTTGTTGCTCATAATTTCCTTGATAGTACGGTAGTCTCGTATTGGTATCTTTGGGTTATTACAATATGGCTATTCCTTTTTATTTTGCATTTTATAAAAATTTTCATCACGGATCGATTTATGAATAAAGATTGGGAAAGAGAACAAATAGACCGCCTGGTCGCTTTGCAAAAAAAGAAAATAGACCAATTACAGACGCAAGTATCTAACGACGACCCTAAATAATTATGATAGTAATGATTGCGGCCGTAGCCGAGAATAATACGCTAGGAAAAAACAATGAATTAATCTGGCATTTGCCCAACGATTTTAAAAGATTCAAATCACTTACTTCCGGGCATCATATCATAATGGGGAGAAAAACATTTGAAAGTTTTCCCAAACCATTACCAAACAGAACCCACATCATAATCACCCGACAAAAAGAGTATCACGCTGAAGGATGCATAATTGTTGATAGTATTGAAAAAGCACTGGAAGTTTGTCCAAAAGACCAAGACACCTTTATAATTGGTGGCGGCGAAATTTATACTTTGGGACTTCCTTTTACTGATAAAATAGAAATCACACGGGTACATCACTCCTTTGAAGGCGATGCCAGATTCCCTGCGATTAATGAGTCCGAATGGAAAATAATAGTTTCGGAATTTAATGAGAAGGATGAAAAGCATCTTTACGATTATTCCTACCAGACATTCGTTAGGAAATAAAATAAAAAAACATCCTTTTGGGGATGTTTTTTTTTAACCATTGATTAAGAGCAATGACCTAGTCTTGAAACAGTATTTGATAAACTAATATAAAAATTACAAACACTAGTAACACTCCAGAAACGAAGATTATAATGTTTGATGTTTTTTGAGAATACATCTCAAAAAAGCCTTTAATACCAAATACCACGAAGGTACTAAAGACGAAAAAAATTAAAATTTCCAAAAACAAATTTAATCCTAAGAACGTATGATGCGCTTTAACTACAATACTGCCTTGTAAAACAGCATTTTCAAAACAGCTAACAAGAACAAATGAGATAAATAGCGCTAAAAATATCCATTTGATTAGGTTCACTGACTCTTTTTTAATCATTTAATATGGTTCTTTCTTGAATACCAAATTTGCGCAATAAAAATCGGAGATACAATACCCACTTTTAGTGATATTTCAAATAAAAAAATGTTTCTTATTTTAACGGACTTAGTCTTATTTAATACGCAAAAAATCATTCCGGCACATAAAACAAAACTTGCTTCTAATTTAAAGAACTCGTTTTTAGTTCATCCCGTTTGTATTATATTTGCATAAAAAAAATGTCAGAAAAGATAACTCCTTATAAAGGTTCTGCCTTAGGTAAAAAAGAACAGGTTGCTCAAATGTTTGACACCATTTCAGGCAACTATGATAAATTGAATCGTGTCATTTCTTTTGGAATTGATATAAAATGGCGTAAAAAAGTTTTGCAGATGGTTGCGAAATCCAATCCAAAAATAATCCTGGATATTGCTACGGGCACCGGAGATTTAGCGATTTTAATGGCACAAACCAATGCTGAAAAAATCATTGGCTTAGACATATCTGCCGGAATGCTGGAAGTTGGCGTCCAAAAAATTGCTGACAAAAACCTTACTGCTACTATTGAAATGATTTTGGGCGACTCAGAAAACATGCCTTTTGAAGACAATTATTTTGATGCGATTACCGTTGCTTTTGGTGTTCGAAATTTTGAAACGCTGGAAAAAGGATTAGCTGAAATTTTAAGAGTTTTAAAACCAAATGGTGTATTTGTAATTTTAGAAACGTCAGTGCCAGACCAAACGCCTTACAAACAAGGCTATACTTTTTACAGTCAAAACATCCTGCCTTTGATAGGTAAATTATTCTCTAAGGATAACGTTGCCTACGGTTATTTATCTGAATCAGCTGCCGCTTTTCCTTATGGCGAGGCGTTAAACAATATTTTAAGAGAAATTGGGTTTATAGATGTTGTAGCATTACCGCAAACCTTTGGTGTGGCGACCATTTACTCAGCTTCTAAAAAATAACATGAAAAAAATAATTGCCTTACTCTTTTTTGCTTTTATTCTAAACGGATACGCCCAAAAGTCTCGAACTATTTTCAGCAAAGATCCCATTGTTAATTTGGAAAATTTTCAAAAAAAGAAAGTTTATTATGGCTTTTACTTAGGATTCAATTCCTATGATTTTAAAATTGATTATAAAATGAAAGGCCCTGATATACTGGTCAAAAAAACAACCGGTTTCAATGTGGGAATTATTGGTGATGTAAAATTACAGGAATACATTAACTTGCGATTTGAACCTGGATTGTATTACACAAAAAGAGACTTGTATTATCCTAATTTTTCAAACAGTGGCGATGCGCTTAGAGAAGTGAACAGCACGTACATTCATTTTCCTTTATTGTTGAAATTTTCCTCCCTAAGAACGGGCAATATTCGCCCCTATTTAGTGGGAGGATTGTCAGCTACTTTAAACTTATCCAGCAACTCTAAGTTGATGGATGATAATTTGCAGGAACGCTTTCGAGTTAAATCATGGACTACTAATTATGAATTAGGCTTTGGAATTGACCTTTTTTCCGAATATTTTATATTTTCGCCTTCCATAAGAGGTGTTTTTGGACTTAATGACGAACTAATTAGAGACAATGACCCCAGCAGTCCTTGGACAGGAAACATTGAAGCCTTAAAGACCAGAGCCATTTTAATTAATTTTACTTTCCATTAAAAAGTAGTTTGGCCGTTTTAAGTTCTCCCGTAAACTATGACTGCGCGTTGCTATCAGCCTCTACAAAACTCACTTAAGACAATTGCTGTTGCTGCAGCTACATTCAGACTTTCCGTTTTTTGAAGATTCCCAAAACGAGGAATTGTGAGTCGGTTGTGGACCTCATTTTCAAGAGCCGGAGAAATTCCATTAGCTTCATTCCCCATGATAATAATTCCCTGTTGAGGAAGAGTTGCTTTATAAATATTTTCTCCATCCATGAAGGTCCCAAAAATTGGAAGTTTTGTCTGCGCTAAAAAAACATTCAAATCAACATAATTAACATTCACCCGGGCAATGGAGCCCATGGTTGCCTGAACCACTTTTGGATTATACAGATCTACCGTTTCCTTTGAACACAAGACTTGTTGTATCCCAAACCAGTCACACAAACGCAATATAGTCCCTAAATTTCCAGGATCCCGAATAGAATCAAGCGCTAGAATCAAACCGGTTTCAGTAATTGATTTTTCTACTGGCATCTTAAAAACGGCTAAACATGTATTCGGAGTAGCCAATGCTGTAACTTTTTTTAAATCATTTTCTGAAATAATGGTTTTTTTTTCTTGGCTTACCGAATCAAAATCATTTTGGGTGGTAAACAAATGTTCCAATTCAAAATTAGAATCCAATAGTTCCTCAATTCCTTTGACACCTTCGGCAAAAAATAATTTATTGGCTATCCTATATTTTTTTTGCTGCAAACTCGTTATAAGCTTTATTTGGTTTTTACTAACCATAAAATAATGTACTTTTGAATTAAATATTTTAGAACACTTGAAAAAAATTTCTACAAAAATAACTGCATTTATTGTAATTGCAATACTAATTTGCGCTTGTGACGCTGTAAAAAGAGTTCCTGACGGGAAATTGCTGCTTACAAAAAATGAAATCGAGGCCAATGGCAAATCCATTAAGGAGGAAACTATTTTTAATCAGTTGTATCAAAAACCAAACAGTACCTTGCTGGGCTATCGTTTGCGCTTGAACCTTTACAATCTTGCCAATCTAAATCCAGATTCAACCTATCAGGCTAAGTTTGCTAACAATCCCGAAAAATACAAAAGACAATCCAAATGGCTGTCTGAAAAACAAGTCAACAGACTCGGAAAGTCTTTTTTATATTATGGCATCCATAATTTTTTAAAAAAAACAGGAGAGCCTCCTGTAATTATCGACAAAGAAAGAGCTGACAAATCAGTATTGCGATTGAAATATTACTATTTCAACAATGGCTATTTTAATGTAAATGCAAATTACAACATAGACACCCTGAGCCTTAAAAAAGCTAAAATAAAATACGCCATAACGCCCGGAAATGCCTTTTTCCTAGATACTTTAAAAACCACTATTTTAACTCCAGCATTAGACTCTTTATAC
Source organism: Flavobacterium sp. LB2P53 (assembly GCF_003970305.1). Taxonomy (NCBI): domain Bacteria; kingdom Pseudomonadati; phylum Bacteroidota; class Flavobacteriia; order Flavobacteriales; family Flavobacteriaceae; genus Flavobacterium; species Flavobacterium sp. LB2P53. Next base: position 55,425 of record NZ_RYDG01000010.1, on the reverse strand, counting down.
CAAACCAATAAATCCAATACCTTTCTAAAATCAGGCAATCAATACAAAACAGAAGATTTTGAGAATGAAAAAAACCGAATTACCACTCATTTCAGAAATAACGGAGCCTATTATTTTCAGTCCAACTACGTTACTTTTGATATTGACACGATTAAAAAAGTAAATCAAGCAAATATAAACCTGGTCATTAATAATTATTCGTACCAAGATCAGGATTCTAGCAAAACGGTGCCTTTTAAAATTTATAAAATAAGTGATGTAAATATTTATACGGACTATTCCTCAGAGAATAACAACCGGACTATTACAGATAGTACAACCTACAAAAACTTCAATTTATACAGCCATCAAAAATTAAAATACAAACCTCGCGCGATAACTAACGCCATATTCATTACAAAGGGAGGTTTGTATGCTGATTACAAAACAGTCTTGACCACACGCTACCTGAACAACCTCAAAGTATTCAACTACCCCTCCATACAATATGAAGTTGACAAAAGAGACAGTACTGCACAATCGCTGATCGCTAAAGTATACCTGACTCCCCGCAAAAAATATAGTTTTGGGACTACACTAGATGTTACCCATTCTAACATTCAGGATTTTGGTATCGGATTGAGTGTTTCAGAAACAATCAGAAATGTTTTTAATGGTGCTGAAACACTGGAAATTGCAGCCCGTGGCAATATAGGTTCCTCACAAGATCTTGCCAATCCAAATAATAATTTTTTTAATGTATCCGAGTACGGGTTGGATTTAAAATTAAATATTCCTAGAATTTTCATTCCCTTTAGCACTGAAAAAATCATTCCAAAAAGCATGATTCCCTCCACACTAATCACAGTCGGTTTTGCAAAACAAAGAAATCTGGGGTTAGACAAAGAAAATTTCACGGGAGCACTATCGTACAATTGGACTCCAAAAAGAAACCATACTGCCCGATTTGACCTGTTCAACACCCAGTTTGTTCGCAATCTAAATCCCAATAATTATTTCTTTGTTTACAACTCTTCTTACAGAGCATTGAATGCCATAGGGAAGCAATACAACACCAACCCTAACTACTACAACAATGATATCGATAGGAATTTAGTCATTGAAAGAGGCACAACTGGATTTACCCGTGATGTCTTATCAGGCAATGCGAGTTTCTTAAAACCATTAGAAAGTGCTGATATAGAAAGTGTAAAAAGCATTGAGGAAAGAAGACTCCGACTTACGGAAAACGATTTTATACTCGCTACAAGTTTTACGTTTTCAAAAACAACAAAGAAAGACTTATTAGACAATGATTTTTATCTCTTTAGAACAAAAATAGAATCAGCGGGAACACTATTGTCAGCTTTTGCAAAAACGACAAATCAAAAAGAAAATGTCACCGGTAATTATGAGATATTTAATTTAGAATACTCTGAATACCTAAAAACAGAATTTGAATACATCAAACATTGGGATTTATCTAAAGAAAAGATCTTTGCCTTTCGATCCTTTTTTGGCATTGCAGTCCCATTTGGGAATTCAAATTACATTCCTTTTTCAAGGAGTTATTTTTCTGGGGGCTCAAATGACAACCGAGCCTGGCAACCATACAGCTTAGGTCCCGGGAGTAGCGGAGCTGTAGATGATTTTAATGAAGCCAACATGAAAATTGCCATCAGTGGTGAATTTAGATTTAAAATATTAGGCAATTTAAAAGGAGCCCTTTTTGCTGATGCCGGGAACATTTGGAACGTATTGGATAATGTGGTGGATGAGAAATCAACATTTACCAGTTTCAGCGACTTAAAAGACATTGCATTAGGCACGGGATTCGGCCTTCGATATGACCTGAGTTTTTTTGTAATTCGTTTTGATTTAGGATTTAAAACCTATAATCCTGCCAACGAAACCCGTAAAAGATGGTTTCAAGAATATAATTTCGGAAACTCTGTTTTAAATTTTGGAATAAATTACCCGTTCTAATGCTAAATAATTCTTATTTTTGCAAAACTAAAAACTAAAAAATAACTAAAAAAAACACAATGGCACATACTATTAAACCGGGCGTAGCTACAGGAGATCAAGTACAAGAAATTTTCAATTACGCAAAAGAAAAAGGATTTGCACTTCCGGCAGTAAACGTTACTGGATCAAATACAATCAATGGTGTCCTTGAAACTGCAGCAAAACTTAATGCTCCTGTTATCATTCAGTTTTCTAATGGAGGAGCACAATTTAATGCAGGTAAAGGACTTTCGAATGTTGGTGAAAAAGCAGCTATCGCTGGTGGAATTGCAGGAGCTTTACACATTCACACCATGGCGGAAGCGTATGGAGCAACTGTAATTTTACATACTGACCATTGTGCGAAAAAATTATTGCCTTGGATAGACGGCCTATTAGATGCTTCCGAAGCACATTTTGCTAAAACCGGAAAACCATTGTTTTCGTCTCACATGATTGATTTATCTGAAGAGCCTATCGAAGAAAACATCGAAATTTGCAAAGGCTATTTAGAACGAATGAGTAAAATGGGAATGACATTAGAGATCGAACTTGGAATCACAGGTGGTGAAGAAGATGGTGTAGACAACTCTGATGTAGATAGTTCTAAATTATATACACAACCGGAAGAAGTTGCTTACGCATACGAAGAACTTTCAAAAGTAAGTCCACGATTTACAATTGCTGCTGCTTTTGGAAACGTACATGGAGTGTACAAACCCGGAAATGTAAAATTGACTCCAAAAATATTGAAAAATTCTCAGGATTTTGTTCAAAATAAATTCAATACAGGATCTAATCCAGTAGATTTCGTTTTCCACGGTGGTTCTGGTTCTACATTAGAAGAAATAAGAGAAGGGATCAGCTACGGGGTAATAAAAATGAATATCGATACTGATTTGCAATTTGCATTTACAGAAGGAATTCGTGATTACATGGTTAAAAATATTGACTATTTGAAAACTCAAATTGGAAACCCAGAAGGCGCTGATGTTCCAAACAAAAAACATTACGACCCAAGAAAATGGTTGCGTGAAAGTGAAGTTACTTTCAACACAAGACTTGAGCAAGCATTTGCTGACTTGAACAATGTGAATACATTATAAAAATAGTGGTCCGTTTTTAGTGTTCAGATCTCAAATGCTGATAATGGAACACTAAAACTGATTACAAAACACTGAATACCTGATTACTGAACACTGAATACTAAAGAAATGGCTTGGTTTAAAAGAAAAGAAAAAGGGATTACTACCGCTACCGAAGACAAAATGGATATTCCAAAAGGACTTTGGTACAAATCTCCAACCGGAAAAATCATTGATGCCGATGAACTAGCTCGCAACTTATTTGTGAGTCCAGAAGATGGTTTTCATGTCAGAATTGGAAGTGCTGAATATTTTCAAATCTTATTTGACAACAATGAATTTGTTGAATTAGACAAGAATATGACTTCTAAAGATCCTTTGCACTTTGTTGATACCAAGAAATATGCAGATCGTTTGAAAGATGTAATGGAAAAAACCAAACTCAAGGATGCAGTACGCACGGGAGTTGGAAAATCAAAAGGTAAAGATTTAGTTATTTGCTGTATGGATTTTGCCTTCATTGGTGGTTCTATGGGTGCAGTTGTAGGTGAAAAAATTGCGAGAGGAATTGATCACGCCATCAAAAACAACTTGCCTTTTGTCATGATTTCAAAATCAGGTGGAGCCAGAATGATGGAAGCTGCTTATTCATTAATGCAATTAGCCAAAACATCTGTTAAGTTAGCACAACTTGCCGAAGCAAAACTGCCTTATATTTCGTTATGTACAGATCCTACAACTGGAGGAACAACTGCTTCATACGCGATGCTAGGTGACATCAACATATCTGAACCAGGCGCATTAATAGGATTTGCTGGCCCAAGGGTAGTACGAGACACAACTGGTAAAGATTTACCAGAAGGTTTTCAGACTGCTGAGTTTTTACTCGAACATGGCTTCTTAGATTTTATCACACCAAGAAAAGAATTGAAAGACAAGATCAACTTGTACATTGATTTGATTCAGAACAATGATATTCGATAAATAAAATCCCAAGCAATTGGGACTTTATATTTGCGCTACATTCTCTTTATAACAAAAAACAGCTTCCAAAAAAATATTGGAAGCTGTTTTTTGTTATGCCATTATATTTAAAATTAAGTGTTTACAAAAGAGGATTACTAAAACCTGAGTTTTTTATATCCCGGTACGAATAGCCTCCACCGGATCTAATTTAGAAGCTGCAATTGCAGGTAGAATTCCGGATATTAGACCAATTATAGCCGCTAATCCTGTTCCTAGGACAATATTACCCATACTTAAGACAAACTCGAAGTCTAAGGCTTTTGTTACAATAAGAGTAATAATCCAAACTAAGAGCAATCCTATCAAACCACCAATAACTGATAATATTATCGCTTCAAATAAAAACTGAAACAATATAAACTTGTTTTTGGCTCCCAATGATTTTTGGATCCCAATCAAATTCGTACGCTCTTTTACAGAAACAAACATAATATTAGCAATTCCAAAACCACCTACAAGCAGAGAAAAGCCACTGATAACCCATCCTACAAGATTCATTTGCCCAAGGATACCATCAATAAGGTCAGTAAATCCAGAAAAAACATTAATGAAAAAATTATCTATTTCACCTGCTTTCAATCCCCTAAAGCTTCTTAATTTTTGTGCTATTTCTTCTTTATAAGCTGCCATGTCAGCTCCATTTTCAGGTTTAAAAATAATAACATTTGTCAAAGCAGTATTATTATCCCCGTATAGTTGTCGCACAAAATTGACTGGAATATAAGCTGAGGTGTCATTACTATCCCCAAACAAACCCGCTCCTTGTTTCTTCAAAACCCCAATGACCGTAAAACGATTTCCATACAACCGCACGTTTTTTCCAATGGGTTCTACATCATCAAAAAGTGATTTTGCAATTTCATTCCCCAAAACAACAACTGTAGCTCCGGAATTGGCTTCGGATTCATTGTAAAATCGTCCGCTTTCAAACTCAAGGCCCTGAATATCTATAAATTCCTGAGAAACAGGAACTATATTGACATCACTAACTGTTTTTGAATCAAATTTAATAGATTCTCTTCTAATAAATATTTGATAGGCCATTTGATCCGTGTTAGTCATTGCACCTTTCATATAGGTGTATTCATCATACTTCACATTAGGAAACTGTTCTCTTTTCCATTGTGGAATTTCCGAAGGCCCGAAAGAAAATTTCATCAAATAAATCGTATTTTTATCTAAACTACTCAAATCTTTAGTGATTTTTCTGTCCAAAGAATCTACAGCAGCGAGTACCGCTATAATAGAAAAAATCCCAATAGTAACGCCTAACAAAGAAAGCAGCGTTCGTAACTTATTGTTGCGCAATGCATTCATCGCAAAGCTAAAACTCTCTTTTAATAATCGAAGGTAAACTAACATACAATCTATTTAGTGTTAAGTAAAATTCTATAAATATTAATCAGAAACCTAATGAAAAATCGTTTCGTTACATTGTGAAAGCGCTATTTTTATGTTTCCCGTTGCAATAGCCGTAAAAATTACAATTATCTCAATTTCAAATGGCTTAATTTTGACATTAAAAAACTATTTTTGCATTTTATAACTATAACTACATAATGAGCACAACTAAAACAATTCAATCTGCATTAATCTCCGTCTTTTCAAAAGAAGGATTAGAACCTATAGTAAGACAACTAAACAGTCAAAATGTTACACTTTATTCTACTGGAGGGACTGAGGATTTTATAAAAAATTTAGGAATTCCCGTAATACCCGTTGAAGATGTGACCTCTTACCCTTCTATTTTGGGTGGAAGAGTAAAAACATTACACCCAAAAGTCTTTGGTGGAATACTAAATCGCCAAGATAATGAGAGTGATGCACAACAAATGCTAGAATTCAACATTCCACAAATTGACTTAGTCATTGTTGACTTATATCCTTTTGAAAAAACGGTTGCTTCAGGAGCAAGTGAAGCAGACATCATTGAAAAAATAGATATTGGTGGTATTTCTTTAATTCGTGCTGCTGCAAAAAACTTCAAGGATACCGTAATTGTGGCTTCGGTAGATCAATACGGCTTGCTTTTAGATTTAATTATCGATCAAAATGGCGCCACAACATTGGAAGACCGAAAATTATTGGCAACAAAAGCATTTCATGTTTCATCGCATTATGACACTGCAATTTTCAATTATTTTAATACTGACGAAACCATTTACAAAGAAAGTATTCCTAACGGTCAAGTGCTGAGATACGGTGAAAACCCACATCAAAAAGGATTTTTCTTTGGAGATTTTGAGGCCATGTTCAACAAAGTGCACGGAAAAGAATTATCATACAATAATTTGTTAGATGTAGATGCGGCTGTAAATTTGATAGCTGAATTCAACAATGACGGCCCTACATTTGCCATATTAAAACACAACAACGCTTGTGGTTTAGCGACACGAACAACTATTACTGAGGCCTATTTAGCCGCATTAGCTTGTGACCCGACATCTGCATTTGGAGGTGTTTTAATTTCCAATACTAAAATTGATGCAGCGACTGCAACAGAGATAAACAAATTATTTTGTGAGGTGGTCATTGCCCCCGAATATGATACTGAGGCCCTGACTATTTTACAAGAAAAGAAAAACCGAATCCTATTAGTTCAGAACGAGGTTGCGTTACCCCAAAAAACGGTACGAACCTGCTTGAACGGACTTTTAATTCAAGAAAGAAATACGGTAACTGACAATAAAGAAGCCTTAAAAACCGTTACCATAACAGCTCCTACTGAACAGGAAATTCAGGATTTAATTTTCGCTTCCAAAATTTGTAAAAACACCAAATCAAACACGATTGTTTTTGCTAAAAACGGAACACTTATTGCATCCGGTACAGGACAAACATCCAGAGTTGATGCCTTAGTACAGGCGATAGAAAAAGCTAAAAATTTTGGATTTGACTTACATGGAGCCTCAATGGCAAGTGATGCATTTTTCCCTTTCCCAGACTGTGTTGAAATAGCTAAAAAAGCAGGTATTACTGCGGTAATTCAGCCAGGCGGATCCATCAAAGACAATTTGAGCATTGACTATTGCAATGAAAATAAACTTGCAATGGTATTTACGGGAACGCGTCATTTTAAACATTAATTTGTTTAACTTTGTGCGTTTCAAATTTATAACATTTTAACCCCAAAAAATTTATGGGATTTTTTGATTTCATGACTGAGGATATCGCGATAGACCTTGGTACCGCTAATACTTTAATCATACATAATGATAAAGTTGTAATAGACAGTCCATCAATTGTTGCCAGAGACAGAGTTTCTGGTAAAATCATTGCTGTGGGCAAAGAAGCCAACTTGATGCAAGGTAAAACACATGAAAACATTAAGACAATACGCCCTTTGAAAGATGGTGTAATTGCTGATTTTGATGCTTCAGAAAAAATGATAAGTATGTTTATCAAAAGCATACCCGCGCTAAAGAAAAGAATGTTTACTCCTGCGTTAAGAATGGTCGTTTGTATTCCCTCTGGCATTACCGAAGTGGAGATGAGAGCCGTAAAAGAATCATGTGAAAGAGTAAACGGTAAAGAAGTATACCTAATACACGAACCTATGGCAGCAGCAATAGGTATTGGTATTGATATTATGCAACCAAAAGGAAACATGATTGTAGATATAGGTGGTGGAACAACTGAAATTGCCGTAATCGCCTTAGGTGGTATTGTTTGTGACAAATCAGTAAAAATAGCTGGCGATGTATTCACAAATGATATCGTATATTATATGCGTACCCAACACAATCTTTTTGTTGGAGAAAGTACAGCTGAAAAAATAAAAATTCAAATTGGCGCAGCAATAGAAGATTTAGAAACACCTCCTGAAGACATGTCCGTTCAAGGTAGAGATTTACTTACTGGTAAACCAAAACAGGTAGAAGTATCGTACCGAGAAATTGCAAAAGCATTAGACAAATCAATTCAAAGAATTGAAGATGCCGTTATGGAAACGTTATCACAAACTCCCCCAGAACTAGCTGCCGATATATACAACACAGGAATCTACCTTGCCGGTGGAGGCTCCATGTTAAGAGGTCTTGACAAGCGAATTTCACAAAAAACTGATTTACCAGTTTACATTGCAGAAGATCCGTTAAGAGCTGTAGTAAGAGGGACAGGAATGGCACTAAAAAACATTGCTAAATTTAAAAGTATTTTAATCAAGTAATTTGTTATAGCTACTCTTGTCAATTTACAGGACTGAGATAGCATCCAGCAACAACTATTAGATTCCAAAATAAAACAGACAGCTATTTATATTATACCGTTAGAAAATGCAGCAAATATTTAATTTTATTTTTAAAAACAGTAATCGGTTACTGTTTTTGCTGCTTTTGGGTATTTCATTATCCCTTACCATTCAATCCCACTCCTTTCACAGAAGTAAAATAATTAGTTCTGCAAATTTTCTAAGCGGAGGTGTCTATGAAAAGGTAAACAACCTTAATGAATATTTGAATTTAAAAACTGAAAATGAAGCACTCGCGCTTGAAAACGCAAAATTAAAGAGTCTTATATTTAACAAAAAAGATACCACTGCAATAAAAAAACTAGACAGTCTAAAAGGGATCGAATCAGGAGATATATTAGTATCTAAGGTAATACACAATTCTTATAGTACTCACGAAAATTATTTAACCTTAAATTCAGGAGAACTAGAAGGTGTGAAACCAGACATGGGCGTTATAAACAGCTTAGGAATTATAGGAATCATAGAAAATACCTCACCTAATTATGCAACTGTGATTAGCATTTTAAATAAGAAATTTCAAATTAATGCTAAAATCAAAAAATCCAATCATTTTGGATCTTTGATATGGAACGGAAAAAGTACTGGCTTTGTACAATTGATAGATGTTCCTAGATTAGCCGCTATTAGAAAAGGAGATACCATTGTAACAGGGGGGCAATCTGTAATATTTCCGGAAAACGTTAATATAGGAACTATAGACAAAATAGAAATAGACAATCAGACTAATTATTACACCATAAATGTTAAATTATTTAACGATATGACAAATCTAGGTCACGTTTATATTATTACGCGCAAAGATCGTGAAGAAATTATTAATTTAGAAAAAGGAAATAAGGATGAATAGCGCACTGTTAGTCAATATTTCCCGATTCCTTTTGTTATTAGCAATTCAGATTATTATATTTAATAACATGAATTTTTTTGGGTATATAAGCCCATTTCCTTACGTGTTATTTATCATACTTTATCCCGTAAATGGAAATAAATCAGGACTACTAATTGCTAGTTTTTTACTTGGACTTGTAATGGATATGTTCAGTAATTCTGGAGGAACACATGCGACCGCATGCTTAGTATTAGCCTACTTTAGACCTTCTGTTTTTAAGTTTTCCTTTGGGTTAAGTTATGAATACCAAACTATAAAACTGAATGATGTATTAACCCCAGAAAGATTTTCTTTTTTATTACTATCGGTTACCATTCATCATTTTACGATGTTTTTGCTGGAAGCTTTTCAATTTAGCTTTATTTTAGATGTCGTATTACGAACTTTATTGAGTACCATATTCACACTCCTTATTTGCATAATTATAATATACCTTATTAAGCCTAATAAAAGATGAGAAAAGCACTATTGCCTTCCCTAATCATTCTTGCTACTTCTTTACTAATATTGCGTATTTTTTATTTGCAAATAGTGGATGACACCTTAAAGTTAAAATCTGAAAATAACGCAATTAAAAAAAAATATGAATATCCTGAAAGAGGCTACATCTATGACCGTAAAGGCGTATTAATGGTTGCGAACCAAGCATCTTATGACATTATGGTCATTCCTAGAGAATTAAAAAACACAGATACTTTAGAACTTTGTCAATTGTTGAAAATTTCAAAAGAAGATTTCATTAAAAGAATTGAAAAAGCTAGAATATATAGTCCGCGGTTACCCTCTGTTTTTTTATCACAATTGAATAAAAGTGAATTTGCAGCTTTTCAAGAAAAAATAAGAAAATATGAAGGTTTTTATTTTCAAAAACGTTCCCTTCGTGATTATGAAGTAAATTTTGGAGCCAATGTTTTTGGGGGCATCACTCAGGTAAATGAAAAACTAGTAGCCAAAAATCCATATTACAATAGCGGTGATTTAATTGGAAGACAGGGAGTTGAAGAAAGCTATGAAGATCTTTTACGCGGGGTAAAAGGGGTTAAATACATTCAAAAAGACAAATACAATAGGGAAATTGGCTCGTATAAAGAAGGGAAATACGACACTATAGCCGTGCAAGGAGAAGATATAAATCTTACTATTGACGCCGAACTTCAAAAATACGGAGAGGAATTGATGATTAATAAAAGAGGCGGAATTGTTGCTATAGAACCTCGCACTGGCGAAATACTAGCACTGGTAACCGCTCCTTCTTATGATCCAGGAATATTGGTAGGAAGACAACGCTCTAAAAACTACACCCAACTATACCATGATTCAATAGCAAAGCCACTGTATGACAGAGGATTACTAGCTGAATATCCGCCAGGATCACCGTTTAAAATTTTAACTGGCTTAGTTGCTCTACAAGAAGGTGTAATAGATGAAAACACAAGCGTATCCTGCAATAATGGTTTTAGTTATGCAAGAGGTCGATTTATGAGATGCCATTGTAGAGGAGGTTCTCTTCAGCTGCACAGAGGTATATATGAATCTTGCAATTCCTATTTTGCCACAGCGTATATGAAGACAATAAACAAATATACAAAACCGGCCACAGCTGTTGATGTTTGGAGCAACCACATAAAAAGCTTTGGACTGGGACAATTTATGGGATATGACTTACCAACAGGTAAAAGAGGAAATATTCCGGATTCTAAAACATACAAACGCATCTATCCAAATGGAGGGTGGAGAAGTACCACGATCGTTTCTAATTCAATAGGACAGGGCGAAGTTCTAATGACACCCATACAACTTGCTAACATGATGGCAACTGTTGCAAATGAAGGTTATTATTACACCCCTCACATCATCAAAAAAATTGAAGGCCACAAAATTGATAAAAAATTCACGACAAAACACACCACTACCATCGACAAAAAACACTTCAAACCCATAATTAGCGGTTTGTTTGATGTGTACAACATGGGGACTGCTAGCGCACTTAAAGTCGAAGGAATAGATATTTGTGGTAAAACCGGTACAGCTGAAAATTTTGCTAAAATTGGAGGCAAAAGAATTCAACTTAAAGATCATTCCATATTCGTAGCTTTTGCACCAAAAAACAATCCTAAAATTGCCATTGCTATCATGGTTGAAAATGGGGGCTTTGGATCAACAATAGCCGGACCAATTGCCAGTTTGATGATTGAAAAATACCTAAGACAAAAAATTACAAGGATAGATCTGGAAAAAAGAATACTTGCAACAAGCTTACAAAGTCAATATGCCAAATTAGGTGGACTTTCTGACGCAGTCAAATTGCAATTACGCATTAGTGACTCGCTTTTAAATAAAAGAACAATTCCTGCCGTAAGGATTAAAACAGATACCTCAAAAGTAAAAAAACAAGTTATTTAAATGTAATGAAAAACCAAAGTATCACAAATAATATTGATTGGATAAGCATAATCATCTATGCGGTATTAGTTATTTTGGGCTGGTTAAATATCTATTCCTCCTCTATGTCTTCGATGCAAGACACCTATGAAAAACAACTGATCTTCATCGTATTGACCATTCCATTAATATTCATAATACTCTCGGTTGACGGGAAATTTTATGAGAAATATGCGAGTATCATCTTTGGAGTATCACTACTCACATTAGCCGGGCTGTTTTTATTTGGCAAAACAATTGCTGGTCAACGTTGCTGGTATGCTATTGGAAGCTTCACGATCCAGCCTTCTGAATTTGCAAAAGCAGCCACTTCATTAGCATTAGCCAAATATTTGAGTGACACACAAATTAATTTAAAAGAAGTCAATAGACAAATACAGGCTCTTGCCATAATCTTCCTACCTGTGCTACTCATTTTGCCTCAGCCAGATCCTGGAAGCGCATTGATATACAGCATATTCATCATTGTTTTGTATCGTGAAGGACTTCCGGCTTGGTATGTTTGGACTGGATTTATTACAATTCTTTTATTTGTGTTTACCTTATTATTAGAACCAGAATATGTAATACTTATTGGATTAGCAATTATAATATTGGTTCATTTCAAATCAAGACTGGCAGACCGAAATATTGTTTTGAGCAGTATTATCTTTGCCCTGATTTCTGGATTTGTGCTATCTGTAGATTATGTATTTGACAACCTGTTCAAACAACATCACCGAGATCGTTTTAATATTCTTTTAGGAAAAACTGTTGACCTCAAAGGAATTGGATACAACACCAATCAATCCGAAATAGCCATAGGATCTGGAGGCTGGTTTGGAAAGGGATTCCTAGAAGGAACACAAACCAAAGGTGGCTTTGTACCGGAACAACACACGGATTACATCTTCACAACTGTAGGCGAAGAATGGGGATTTCTGGGTTCTCTGGCTGTAATCGCCCTTTTTGCCTGTTTACTTCTTCGAATAATATACCTTGCCGAAAGACAAAAAACAAAGTTTAGCAGAGTATATGGTTACTGTGTTGCAGGCGTACTTTTTACTCATTTCTTTGTAAACATAGCCATGGTAGCCGGTATTTTCCCCACCATAGGCGTACCCTTACCTTTCTTTTCCTACGGAGGTTCCGGTCTTTGGGGTTTTACAATATTGCTTTTTATATTTATAAAAATGGATGCCAATAAAGTAAATGAATGGTAATTTGACAAATTTAAGACAAAAGTAATCCACGAACCTCACTATGGATTATTACTCTTTGTTTTTGAATCAAAGACCTAAACAATAAATATATTTATCTTATTGTTACATTGAATTGAATCCTAAAGTTATACGTTAATACCAAAATTCAGATGGTAATTTGCAATAAATCCGGTCTTTTTCAGTAACATTTTAGCACACTAAATTGATAGATAAACAGCATTGATTTACTTATCTAGTCTCCTTCACTGAGTTACAAAACTCGAAAAAACAATTACCCAAATAGAAAAACCCTGTACGTTCTTAAGAATGTACAGGGTTTTTCTATTATTATTGACTGAAACTTGCTGAAAAACTACCTAAGATTTCGCTAATTTATCTTTTTTAATTTTAACAGGAATGCTTTTTTTAGAAATTGCTTTTGATTGCAAATCTTCTAATACATTCAGTGCTTCCTCAACATAAATATCTTTTGCTAAAGCTTCATGCCATCTTTCTCTTTTTTCTTTTAAAGAAGCGTCTTTATTAATTGCATCTGCTTCATGAGGCAGTGAAGTAAACGTAAGTAGATTTTTGTAATCTACAATTGGTTTGTATTTTTTAGCTTTTTCTTCAATTTCAGATTGTGCGATTTTAAATGTATCAATATTCAAACTATACACATTCTCCTCGCTTCTACTATCAATCCACTTCGCATTCTCTTCAATTAATTGAAACTGTGCATTTTTACTAATACGGTTTTTGCTATTTGTTATCGCCTGATTAAAGTTGTCATTATTAGTCCAAACACTGTAGTCAGCCCGATCAATTTTGTCCCAAGGCATTGCATTATCCATATCGCGCTCTCCCATTTTCAAGTAGGCATAACGATCCGGCATAACGATATCACTTCGTACCCCATCTAGTTGAGTAGAACCACCGTTGATTCTATAAAATTTTTGTGTGGTGGTCTTAATAGCACCTAAATCCCCAACGGAGCTACTGCGCACAAACTGGTTCAGGTCAATCACATTTTGAACGGTTCCTTTACCGTACGTTTGTTTGCTCCCAATTATAATTCCTCTTTTGTAATCTTGAATTGCAGCTGCTAAGATCTCAGAAGCTGAGGCAGAAAAACTATTCACCATAATTACTAAAGGGCCATCCCATTCTATTTTTTTATCTCGATCGTACAACACTTCTTTTTTTCTTCCTGCTGATTTAATTTGAACAATGGGACCCTGCTCAATAAATAAGCCTGCAATATCTACAACCGTGGATAATGATCCGCCTCCGTCATCGCGAACATCAAGAACAATTCCATCAACACCGGATTGTTTCAGTCGCTCGACTTCAATAGCAACATCTTTACCGGCATCTCTACCGTCTTTATTTTCAAAATCAATATAGAATTTAGGCAAATAAATTATCCCATATTTCATCCCGTTTTTATTCACGATACTTGACTTGGCGTACGTTTCCTCAATTTCAACAATATCTCTGATAATAGAAATAATCTTGATTGTTCCGTCTACTTTTTTAACTGTAAGTCGGACTTCCGAACCTTTTGGTCCTTTAATTTTCTTTACCACATCATCAAGCCGCATCCCAACAACATCAACTGAAACTCCGGAGCCCTGCCCTACTTTCATTATTAAATCTCCTGCTTCCAGTTGTTTCCCTCTCCATGCGGGACCACCGGAAATAAGTTCCGAAATCTCAGTTAAATCATTTTTCTTTTGGAGACGGGCACCAATTCCCTCTAACTTTCCGCTTATACTTACATCAAATCGTTCTTTTTCTTCGGCAGCAAAATAATTCGTGTGCGGATCAAAACGAGCCGTAATAGAATTTATATACACAGAAAACCAATCATTTCTATCCAAATCTTTTATAAACCCAAAATATTCATCTAATGATTTTCCAGAATTTCTTCTGGTTTCTTTTTCTAATTCTTCAAAAGTCTTTGGTTTATCTGGGGTTACCGTGCTGTCCTTTGCTGTTTCTTTAGAAAGTTCTTCTTTTAATTTTTCCTCTTTTTTCAGTATTGCAGCATCCAGTTTTGCCTCATTAGTCTTGTTTTCTTGTAAAGCCAAACGATCTACCAGAGAAGAAAGAGTTGATAATTTAATTTGCTTACGCCATTTATCCTTTAATTCACTTGCACTCTTAGCATAGGGAGCCTTTTCATAATCTATATTAAAGCTTTCATCAACAGAATAATCAAAAGGCTCACTCAAGACATCCTTATAAATCTTTTTACTCTCTTCCATTCTTTTCATCAAACGATCATAGGTAAGATTAAAAAAAGACAAGTCTTTATTCAACAACTGATCGTCTAACAACAACTCAAATTTCGAAAATTCATCGATATCGGATTGCAGGAAAAAACGTTTAGATGGATCTAAAGCCTCAATATAATCTTTATAGATTCCTTTTGAAAAAGTATCGTTAATATCGGCAGGACTGTAATGTCCCTTCTGGATTACAAAAGTCAATAACTCTAAGAGCAATTTATCTTTTTCAGGGTCGTTCTCTTTTGATGCATTATATTTAAAAGCAAACAATGTTAACGAAAGGCATACAACAACAAGTATGATTTTATAATTTCTTTTCATAAAGCTAAGAATTGTATTCATGAATTTTTAATCTAAATTATGGTAAAAACTATGCCAACCGCAGCAGTAGCCCCATAAATTTTTGTTAAAGATATAAATTGTTTTTATTATTTTAAGTTAAATCAACCAACATAACCTATTTTTATATTTTGTTTAGTGATTTCATTCAGGGGGATTACATATACTCCGAAAATCAAAAATAATCAATCTTTTTACAAACAGATATAATGAAAAAAACAAGACCTTTAATTCTAATAACGAATGACGACGGAATTTCGGCACCGGGACTTCGAGCCTTAATTGCCGTTATGGCAGAAATAGGCGAAATCGTCGTGGTTGCTCCTGACAATCCACAAAGTGCCATGGGGCATGCCATTACCATAAACAGCATGTTGTATTTGAATAAAATCTCTAAAGATAGTGATCCATTTTTAGAGTACAGCTGCTCCGGAACTCCAGTGGACTGTGTGAAACTGGCTGTAAATGAAATCCTAAAAAGAAAACCAGATTTATGTGTTTCCGGTGTCAATCATGGTTCAAATTCATCCATAAATGTAATTTACTCCGGAACCATGAGTGCGGCAGTCGAGGCAGGAATAGAGGGAATTCCAGCTATAGGCTTCTCTCTTTTAGATTATGACTGGAACGCCAATTTTGAAACGATCAAAACCTTTATACGCAAAATCTCTTTAGAAGTTTTAGAAAATGGACTTCCAGAAGGGGTCGTTTTAAATGTTAATTTCCCAAAATTAAACGAAAAGGACATCAAAGGAATTCGTATTTGTCGCCAAGCCAAAGCACTTTGGGTAGAAAAATTTGATAAAAGAAAAACACCGCAAGGAAGGGATTACTATTGGCTGGCAGGAGAATTTGTCAATCAGGACAAAGGCGAAGACACAGACGAATGGGCGCTCGAAAATGGATACATATCAGTTGTTCCAGTTCAATTTGACTTAACAGCACATCATGCCATACAGCAACTTAATACCTGGAAATGGAATGAATAAGAACGATTTAGTCTGGGGAATTTTGATAGGATTTTTCACTACACTAGTTGGTTGCTATCTCTTTATTACCTTTTTTACTGACTTCCAGTTTATCATTGGAATTCAGATCATAAAAGCGCAGGGAAATTTAGGAAAAATCATCACACTGGGATCCATCCTTACGTTGATAGCCTTTGGCATTCTGCTAAAAATGAATAAAGAAATGATGGCGCGTGGTGTCGTATTGGCCATCATACTAATGACAGTACTCACTTTGTTTATTTAAGAAGGCTTATTAGTTTACCTTTGTAAATTGACATACCATTTATAACAGACCTGAATTTATAAATTTAAATGCTGAATTTATACCTTTCTAATCCAACAAACATGAAATACTACATTATAGCAGGGGAAGCTTCAGGCGATTTGCATGGTTCTAATTTAATGAAAGCGCTTTATAAAAAAGATCTTAAAGCTGACATTCGGTTTTGGGGAGGCGATTTAATGAATACAACAGGCGGAACCTTAGTAAAACATTACCGAGAATTAGCTTTTATGGGCTTTATCGAGGTAATTTTTAATTTGAAAACTATTTTAAGCAACATCAAAGTCTGCAAAAAAGACATTCTTGAATTTCAGCCGGACATCCTTATTTTCATTGATTATCCTGGTTTTAATTTACGGATTGCAAAATGGGCAAAAGCGTTAGGAATGAAAACGCACTACTACATTTCTCCACAAATTTGGGCTTGGAAAGAAAGCAGAATTACAGCTATCAAGCGTGATATTGATAAAATGTATGTGATTTTGCCTTTCGAAAAAAAATTCTATGAAGACAAACACCATTTTCCGGTAGAATTTGTCGGGCATCCACTGATTGATGCCATCCACAACCAACCCGAAGTTGATTCAATCCTTTTTAGAACAGAAAACCAATTAAACGACAAACCGATAATTGCAATTTTACCCGGTAGCCGAAAACAGGAAATAACTAAAATGCTATCAGTCATGCTCAGTGTGGCAAATGATTTTCCAGACTATCAGTTCGTGATTGCAGGGGCGCCAAGTCAGGAATTTTCTTTCTATAAAGAATTCATCACTCAAGAAAACATTAAATTCATTTCTAATAAAACCTATGATTTACTGCGTAATGCAACAGCTGCATTAGTAACCTCAGGAACGGCAACACTGGAAACAGCGCTTTTCAAAGTGCCGGAAGTAGTTTGCTACAAAGGCAGCTGGGCTTCCTACCAAATTGCTAAACGAATTATTACCCTGAAATACATCTCATTAGTCAACTTAATTATGGATGAGGAGGTGGTGACCGAACTAATTCAAGAGCAATGCAATCCAAAACGCATTCGAGAAGAACTCAAAAAAATATTAGAAATCAACCACCGCAATACTCTTTTAGAAAAATATGCGTTATTAGAACAGCAATTAGGTGGCATTGGCGCTAGTGAAAAAACAGCAAAACTCATCGTGTCTGATTTACTGTAGATTATCTCTTATTTATAAATAGCTCCCTTTACAAAAAAATTACACTCTTTTGAAACATTTTCTATTTCTTGTATTGGTTCTTACCTTTTTTACGGCTTGTAAATCAACTTCCCCGATAACCAACTCGAAAAAAGCAGACCCAAAAGAGCAATCCATTCAATCCGAAAAAAGGAAAGCACAACGTCTGGTCGAACAATTAATCGATGCCGCTGCTGAAAATATTGGGGTGAAATACAGGTATGGCGGGACAACAAAATCAGGTTTTGACTGTTCCGGCTTGATGGTCAACATCTTTGATTCAAATGAAATAAGTCTACCTCGCACCTCGATTCAACAATCAAAACACGGTGTTATTTTAGATCATGAACAAGAAAAAGCTAAAAAAGGGGATCTGATATTCTTTAAAACCAATAGAAACCGACAAATAAACCACGTAGGAATAGTCATTGAAGTCAATGAAGACGAGATAAAATTCATTCATGCGTCGACCTCAAGAGGCGTTATGATTTCCTCCACAAAAGAAGTGTATTACAAAACCAGATTTGCTCAACTCAACAGGGTTTTATAGCTCGAGTTCTTCATTACTAATCCCTGTGTTTCTATTTCTACCTATTTTCAAAAAAAATAAATTCGTTACGTACTAAAAATATGTACTTTAGAGTCATGAAAGTACTACAATTTCCTTTGGCAAGAATAACAATTGGGTTTGTTTCAGGACTTCTTTTCGCTTTTTACCTGCATCCTCCATTAGCAGCAGTCATTGTTATACTTTTAACCGCTATGAGTCTCTTTGGGGTGTTGTTTTTTTTATCCAAAAAAAGCAACACCCGTACCGCTTATTTTGGTATTGCCACTTATTTTTTGTCTTTTATCATTGGAACCACTACACAAGTAACCCACACGGATTATTTTCAAAAGGACAACTACACCCACAATACAAATGCTTTTGAGCAGCCTCATTCTATTTCTGTTGTTGTTAGAGAAAAGCTGAAAAGCTCCTTATTTAGCGACCGTTATATAGTCCTTGTCAACCATATTAATGAAAAAGAACAGTCTGGCCGATTGCTCCTTAACGTTCAAAAAAATCATTTAAACCCCGTATTTGCAGCAGGAACCCCTTTGCTAATCAAAGGCACGTTGTCAAGGAATAAACAACCTATGAATCCGAATCAATTTGACTACGGCAAATACCTTGAAAACAAACAAATCTATGCACAACTGTTTGCTGCTGGTGATGAAATAAAAATTGGAAATAAAACAGCGAAAAATATCTGGTACTATTCTTCAAAATTGAGAACGCGAATTATTCGGAATTTAGAAAAAAACAACTTCAATAAAACGGAATTGAATGTTGCCATTGCTCTGATCATGGGGCAACAACAAGATATTTCACCTGATATCATGCGGG
This sequence comes from Flavobacterium sp. LB2P53, assembly GCF_003970305.1. Lineage (NCBI taxonomy): Bacteria > Pseudomonadati > Bacteroidota > Flavobacteriia > Flavobacteriales > Flavobacteriaceae > Flavobacterium > Flavobacterium sp. LB2P53. The sequence continues at coordinate 36,055 of NZ_RYDG01000010.1, read as the reverse complement.
ATTACCAGTATGCAGGAGCCGTACATATTTTATCCGTTTCAGGACTGCATATTGGCTTCATTTTGCTTTTTGTAACTTATATTCTAAAGCCGATTCCAAATACAAAAAAGGGCTCGTTCCTTAAACTACTCCTTATTCTGGCATCTTTGTCTATTTTTGGTATAATTGCAGGTTTAGCACCATCAGTAGTTCGCTCGGTGACTATGTTTTCCTTTGTGGCTATTGGGAATCATCTGCGCAGAAGCGTCAATATTTACCATACTTTATTAGTTTCTGTGTTATTGATTTTGTTTTTTGAGCCTTCGTTTCTATTTGACGTTGGTTTTCAGTTGAGTTACATTGCTTTGTTTTTCATTATTTGGCTGCAACCTCTTTTGGCCTCTGTGTGGCAACCAGAAAACAAAGCTTCAAAATACGTCTGGAACATTCTCACCGTTTCCTTGGCGGCGCAAATAGGTACTTTACCCCTGAGTATTTATTATTTTCATCAGTTTCCGGGTTTGTTTTTTGTGACCAATCTAATCATTATTCCAGTACTGAGTTTCATAATGATAGTAGGCGTTTTGGTAATGATTTTGGCCGCATTTGACCTTATTCCGGTTTTTCTCTCCCACCTGCTGGAAACCAGTATTTACTATTTAAACAAGATTATCAACGCAATAGCTTCGATAGAACAGTTTATAATTCAAGATATTCCGCTTAATTTATACCTGTTACTCAGCAGTTATTTAGCTCTAATAAGCCTTGTCATTTGGTTTAAAAAACCTACTTTCCACAAATTAGCAATCGCTTTAACTTGTATTATAGTTGTGCAATTTTCTTGTTTTACAACCCATTGGAACGTGCAAAACGAGCAGGAATTTATTGTTTTCAACAGCCGAAAGAATACCTTGATCACTGAACGAAATGGAGTAAATATCATTGTTTACGCCAATGACAGTCTTTTAAAAACGGCACAAGAAAACAGTCTTATAAAATCCTATCGCATTGGAAACCTGAGCACTTTACGACAGAAAAAAGAACTCCGAAATTTCCTGTATTTTAAAGGCGAAAAAATATTTATTGTAGACCATTCCGGAGTGTATCCCAAAAACATCAATCCGGATGTTATTGTATTGACACAATCCTCTAAAATAAATATGGACCGCCTACTCCAAATAATGAAGCCAAAATTAGTTGTGGCTGATGCGTCCAACTTTAAATCCATACAAAAACAATGGAAAGCCAGTTGCGAGAAACAGAAAATCCCTTTTCACGCAACAGGCGAAAAGGGATTTTATAAATTGAATTAATATTTTATTTTTTCAAAAAACCATTTGCAACTGCTAACCAGGCTGCTGGACCGCCGGCTACATACCCCGTACTGCCAATACCTTCAAAATTGACTTTCCCTTCTTTTGTAGTACTGTTTGCGAGTATAATAGTTGGAAACCCTTGTATGCCAAAAATTTGTTGTAATTCATTATTCTGCTTTTTTACCTCTTCAGTCTGTGGTACTCGTCTTGGATAATCTAATTCGACCAAAACGACATTTTCTTTTGCCCAAGCTGCAAATTCAGGAGTCTTCAAGACCTCTTTTTGTAACCGGATGCACCAACCACACCAATCGCTTCCGGTAAAAAACATTAATAATGGTTTTTTAGTTAAGGCTGAAACTTCAAGAGCCTTATTGACATTAGTCTCCCACACTAATTCTTGTGCTTCAGCAGCAAACGAACCAACTAACAATAACAACGTTATTATACCTTTCTTCATATCTATTTTTTTACGGTGGACAAATCAAAAATGATGCCTAAAATTTATCGAACACCATGCATTAATTTCTTAATTATTGGAGTCATCAAAACAGAGAACAAAGCAACTACAATAGAGATAATAGTCAACATCCAAAAGAAGTAACTCAATCCGTGTTCATTGGCGATTTTATCTATATTTTCACCAAACATACCTGCACCTTTCATACCAATTGCTACTGCTAAGTACCAAACTCCAAACATAAAGGCAATCATACGGGCAGGAACTAATTTACTTACATACGACAATCCTACCGGTGAGATACACAGCTCAGCCATTGTATGGAAAAGATAAACTAAAATCAACCAGATCATACTTACTGAAGCTGTTTTTGCACCCGCTTCGATTCCGCTTGCCCCAAAAGCGACACAAGCCATACCAAGCGCTAGCAATGCCATTCCGATTCCGTATTTTAAATTTGCAGAAGGATTGTATTTACTTTCCCACCATTTTGAAAACAATGGAGCCAAAGAGATAATGAATAACGAGTTTAAAGTAGAAAACCAAGTGGCAGGAACTTCTGTCAATGCAGTAGTTACTTTATCAATTTTCAATGCTTGCAATGTTGAATCTGATAAAGTAAGATAACCCGCAGTGTAATAATCTTTAGTCAACATCCATAGTGCTATTCCCCAAATAATTATAAAACTGACACTAAGGATCATATTTGCAACAGCATAAAGTTTAAATGTTTGCTTAAATAATAAAATTAAAACCCCGGTAATAATAACCAACGGTAAAATAGTAATTAACGAATTAATCACTAAAAACACCACACTCCAATTGCCTGTTAAAACACGATCCGTATAATCACTGGCAAAAATGGTCAAACTATTTGGTGACTGCTCAAAAATTGCCCAAAAGAAAATGGTAAGAAAGGCAAAAAAGGTAACTGCTATTAATTTTTCTTTAGTAATTTTAGAATATTGAGTAAATCTATAGATTAACAATAAAATAAATACAAGTAGAGCTGAAACAATTGCAATCGCATTTCCATTAGGACCTAAGAAAGAAAAAATATTTATTTTGCCCCCGGATATTTTTGAAGCAGGATCATTTATAAGCCATAATAATGCTAATATAGAAGAGAAGGCTATTGCTGCCAATTGTATTGGCGAAAAAGGATTTCTTTTGTCAGTATCTAATGCTTCTGCTTTCGCTTTGCTTTCTTTATTTGGTTTTAAACCAATATCTCCAAAGATATCCTGAGACAGCCAAAACTGCAACATTCCAAAGAACATAAAAATTCCGGCTAAACCAAAACCGTAAGTCCAACCCACTTTTTCTCCTAAATAACCGCAAAGTAAAATCCCAAAGAACGCTCCGGCATTAACTCCCATATAAAACAAAGTGTACGCGCCATCTTTCTTTTCAGGACGGTCTTTGTACATTTCAGATACGATAGAGGTCATGTTGGGTTTGAAAAAACCATTCCCAAAAACCAACAATACTAATCCTAAATAAATAGAAAATTCTGTTTCAACAGCCATAGAAGCATGCCCTAAAGTCATTAAGCTTGCCCCAACAACAACAGCCCATCTAAAACCAATTACTTTATCCGCAAAATACCCCCCTAACATTGTGGACAAATAAACCAATCCTACATAGGATCCAAATAAGGCAGAAGCATTTTCGCGAGTCCATTCCCAACCACCATCTGTAAAGGAAGCGGTTAAAAATAATATCAACAAAGAACGCATTCCGTAGAATGAAAATCGTTCCCACATTTCTGTGAAAAACAAAACGAACAATCCCGCAGGATGTCCTAAAACGGTATTCTTAAAAAATTGATCTGTTGTATTTTCACTCATCCTATTAATTGTTTAATTCCTTATCAACTCCGTGCATTAATTTTTTGATTACTGGTGAAAGCAGCAGTAAAACAACCCCAAAACCAAGACCCGTATAAAATAAATATTCAAAAAGCACTAAATAACTCTGCTTTGCTAAATTTAAATCAGGTGCTGTACCATTTGAGGTGTCTACCGAAGCAATATTTGCTAAAATAGACGCAATAAATTCAGAACTGGCTGTTGCCAAAAACCAAACGCCCATCATGAACCCAACGATTTTTGCCGGAGATAATTTAGTTACTGCAGAAAGTCCTACTGGTGACAAACTCAATTCTCCACAAGTATGTAAAAAATAAGCCAATATTAGCCAAATCGCTGCTACTTTTCCAGCACCAGAAAGGTTTATTCCCATCACTAATGCTCCAAAGCCTAGTCCTACTAATGCTAATGCTAATGCAAATTTTACAGCTGTATTCGGATTGTATTTCCCTAATTTCGGCCAAATCCAAGCAAAGACAGGCGCTAGCAATATTATAAACAAGGCATTAAAACTTAAGAACTGCCCGGCAGAAACTTCATAACCAAATATAGTTCGGTCTAAAATCCGGTCAGCAAATAAATTCATGGAAGTATACGCTTGTTCAAACAATGCCCAGAAGACAATAGTAAATACGATCAGAATAGTTAACGCAATCAACTGATCACGTGCTTTACCATCGAGTTGTGTAGCTGCGTAATAAACAATATAAATAAAAGAAATTCCACCCGCAATTTTTAAAGCCCATGAAACTGCATCGTGATTTTGGACCATTTGCCAAAACAATACCGTTGACAAAACACTTCCAATATAAATCAACCACTCATTTTTAAATCCAAACAATTTGTTTTCTAGGAAAGAAGGGTTGTTTGATTCTCCTTTTCCCATCAATAATTTTCTGCCGGAAATAAAAGTCAATAGTCCAAAAAACATTCCGACACCAGCTGCACCAAAACCATAACTCCAACCGTACGTTTCGCCCAACCAAACACATATTAGCGTAGCCATAAAAGATCCTAAGTTGATTCCCATATAAAACAACGTGAATCCAGAATCTCTTCGTTTATCGCCTTTTTCATATAATTCTCCCACTAATGAAGAGATATTGGCTTTAAGAAAACCAACCCCGACAATGATTAACGATAATGAAAAGTAAAATATTTGCAAGGCGGTTTCGTCCCGTGTAATTGCGCCGGTAATGGATTGTGTGGCAGCATTTCCTTCATAAGCCATTCCTATATGACCCAACACCAACATAATCCCACCAAAAACAATGGCTTTTCTAAATCCCAGATATTTATCAGCAATAAAACCTCCTAACACTGGAACGGCATACACTAAAGCAGCGTAACTACCAATTAATAAATTCCCCGAAGTATCCGAAAACAAATGGTACTTTGTCAGATAAAAAATCAACAAGGCTTTCATTCCATAAAAGGAGAAGCGCTCCCACATTTCGGTAAAAAACAATATAAAAAGCGCTTTTGGATGTCCAAAAAAATCTTTTTTAATCAATGCGTCGTTCGTCATAAAGCGCTGTTATAAATTTTCTTTGATGAAATTAGTCATTTTTGTGTACAATTGAATTCTGGTTTTCCCACCATAAATTCCGTGATTATTGTCCGGGTAAATTTGGGAATCAAATTGTTTATTAGCCTGAATCAACGCTTCCATCATCTGCATGGAGTTTTGAACGTGAACATTATCATCTCCTGAACCGTGTATCAAAAGGAATTTCCCTTTCAATTTATCTACATGATTTATTGGGGAATTATCATCGTATCCGCTAGCATTTTCTTGTGGGGTCTGCATGTAGCGTTCCGTGTACACACTGTCATAAAAACGCCAGTTCGTCACAGGAGCTACAGCAATTGCCATTTTGAACGTATCATTTCCTTTCATGATGCAATTAGACGCCATAAAACCACCATACGACCAGCCAAATATACCAATTCTAGCCTTATCAACAAATGCGTAATTTCCTATTACTTTCGCAGCATCAATTTGATCTTCTACTTCGTATTTCCCTAATTGCAGTTGGGTTACTTTTTTGAAATCAGCTCCTTTAAAGCCAGTTCCGCGCCCGTCAACACAAGCTACAATGTATCCTTGTTGCGACAACATCATAAACCAATATTCATTAGAACTTCCCCATCCGTTCACAACCTGCTGAGAACCTGGACCAGAATACTGAATCATAAAAACAGGATATTTTTTAGTTGGGTCAAAATCTTTTGGTTTAATCATCCAAGCATTGAGCTCATTCCCTTTTGCTGTCTTTAAAACAAAAAACTCTTTAGCCGGTAAATCATAGTTTTTTAGCTTTGTTGCCAAATTTTCATTGTTTTCAATAACTTGAACTTGTTTTCCAGCCTTGGCCTCGTTCAATGTATACGTCGGAGGTAGAGACGCACTAGAAAACGTATTGATGTAGTATTGGAAATTCGGACTGAATGTTGCCGCATTAGTTCCTGTATTTTGTGACAAACGGACTTTGTTTTTTCCGTCAAGACCTATTCTATAAACATCTCTGTTAATAGATCCGTTTTCTACCGACTGATAGAAAACTGTATTTGTTTTTTCGTCTAAACCGTAATAATTCGTCACTTCCCATTTTCCTTTGGTCAGTTGGTTTTTCAATTTTCCATTTTTATCATATAAATAAATATGATTGAAACCGTCTTTTTCGCTGGTCCAAATAAAACTGTTGTCTTTCAAGAAAGTCAAGTTATCTGTCACATCAACGTAGGCTTTGTCTTTTTCGTTCAAAACTACTTTTACAGCTCCTGAATTTCCATCGATAAACAACAAATCCAAATTGTTTTGGTGGCGATTCAATACCTGTGCTGATAGTGTATTCTCATCATTTGTCCATTTCATTCTGGCAATATAAAAATCGTTATAATTCCCAAGATTTATGTTTTTTACTGCATTCAAATTTACATCATAAATATGTAAAGAAACTAGAGCATTCTTCTCCCCGGCTTTTGGATATTTGAACGTTTGCATCGTTGGGTACAAGTCTTTTCCAAACATTGACATTGAAAATTCCGGAACCTGACTTTCGTCAAAACGTATGTAGGCTACTTTTTTGCTGTCAGCACTCCAGTCAAAAGCCTTTACAAAAGCAAATTCTTCTTCGTAAACCCAATCCGTAATACCATTAATAATACTGTTTTTTTGTCCGTCTGTAGTTATTGGAGTTGATTTATCAGCAGCTAAATCATGTACATACAGATTATTTTCTTTGGCGTATGCAATCTTTTTCCCATCAGGTGAAAAAGTAGGCTCCTGAACGGGAGAATCGAATAGTTTTCTTAATTTCTTATTGGCAATGTCATATAAATAGTAATCCGCTGTAAAGGAGTGGCGGAAGATTTGATTGGTATTGCAAGCCAATAGAATCATTTTTTCTGAAGCGTCAAACGTATAACTGTCAATCCCTCCTGATAATTCGGCGTACGATTTTGTATCTATTAATGTGGACACTTTTTTTAAAGTTGCAAAATCATACAAATCAATCTGCATGCTTCTGGACTGTCTGTCGGTATTCAAAACCGTATATTGATTTGTGTTTTTCAACGACTGCAATTCATCCATGCCTTGCGCCCGAAAAGTGCCGTTATAAATGGCATCAATGGTGATTTTTTGCTGCCCTGCAACTGCAAAACAAACGAATAAAAATAATGCAATAATTTTTCTTGAATACATGATATTTATTTAAATATAAAAACCGTCAATTTTAGTGAAAAATTTACAATAATTTCACATTATATGTGTTAAATCTTAAAAACAATATTTTAAACCCCCTTTTATTGAGGATAATAGGATTGCTACTAAAACGGCTAAAACCGTATATTTGCATTTAATTATACTATAATCAATTGAAAATGAATAAGGCCATTAGCGGATTTTCTAAACTATCCAAAGAAGAAAAAATTAAATGGATTGCCGATCAATATTTTTCAACACCCACAGAAGCCATCGCCTTGCTGAAAAACTACTGGAATTCTGATGAAAAAATACAGAAATTACACGATGAATTCATCGAAAACACGATAACCAATTTCTACATACCGCTTGGAGTTGCTCCTAATTTCCTGATTAATGGAAAATACAGCACGATTCCCATGGCTATTGAAGAAAGTTCTGTGGTTGCCGCTGCCGCAAAAGCTGCTAAATTTTGGTCTACGCGTGGCGGATTTAAAGCAACCGTAATCAATACTGAAAAAATTGGTCAGGTTCATTTTATTTATAAAGGTGATGTTTCAAAATTGAATTTGTTTTTTGTCCAACACAAAAATAAATTCTTTTCAGAAACCGAGTCGATTACCACAAATATGCAAAAACGTGGTGGCGGAATTTTAGATATTATTTTAAAAGACAAAACCGATTTATTGCCCCATTATTTTCAGCTGCATGCCACTTTTGAAACCAAAGACAGCATGGGCGCTAATTTTATCAATTCGTGTCTGGAACAGTTTGCTAAAACCTTAAAAGAAGAGGTCCAAAACTATAGTCTATTCACCGAATCAGAAAAAGAGATTGAAGTAGTAATGAGTATCCTTTCGAATTACGTTCCTAATTGTATCGTAAGAGCCGAAGTTTCTTGTCCGATTGCTGACTTGGAAGAAAAACACATTTTAAATCCTCAAGAATTTGCAGAGAAATTTGTGCAAGCCGTACAAATCGCCGAAGTCGAGCCGTACAGAGCCGTTACGCATAACAAAGGAATCATGAACGGAGTAGATGCGGTAGTTTTGGCAACTGGGAATGATTTCCGCGCTGTCGAAGCCGGAATTCATGCCTATGCATCGCGAAACGGAAAATACTCCAGTCTTTCCCATGCCAAAATAGAAAATGGTATTTTTACTTTTTGGCTAGAAATCCCTTTAGCAGTAGGAACGGTTGGTGGTTTGACTTCCTTACATCCATTGGTAAAATTATCATTGGAAATGTTAGAGAAACCATCTGCCAAGGAATTAATGCAGTTTGTAGCCGTAGCGGGTTTGGCGCAAAATTTTGGCGCTTTGCGTTCTTTGACTACCACAGGAATTCAGGAAGGACACATGAAAATGCATTTGAACAACATCATCAATCAGCTTAAAGCCACTGATGAAGAGCGCATTTTAATCCAGAAACATTTTAGAAAAAATGCCGTTTCGCATAGCGCTGTGGTCACCTATATTGAAAGTTTAAGAAAATAATTTTATCTTGAAGCAACAAAGAATAAGGTTGCTTCGTTCCTCGCAAAGACAATGAAGAAAACATTTTACAGTAACGGAAAACTTTTAATCACAGGTGAATATCTGGTTCTTGATGGTGCCAAAGCGTTTGCATTACCAACAAAAATGGGGCAAAACCTCATTATAGAAAAGGGAAATAATAAGGAAATCATCTGGAAAAGTTATGATGCAGATGGAAGTATTTGGTTTGAAGACACCCTTTTATTTTCTGATATTTCAAAGGAAGTTCAAACTAAAAATGAATCGGTCAAGGCTACACTTAAGATTATTTTGCACGAGGCATTCAAATTAAATCCGGGTTTCATTTTAAATTCAGAGGGATACACAATCACGACTGAACTTAGCTTTCCCAAAAGCTGGGGTTTGGGCACGTCATCGACTTTGATAAACAACATTGCTCAGTGGTTAGACATCGATGCTTTTACATTACTTAAAAACAGTTTTGGAGGTAGTGGTTATGATATTGCCTGTGCACAAAACGACACCCCTATTGTCTATCATTTGGAAAAAGGTACTCCTATTGTTGAAAAAGTATCTTTTAATCCGGATTTCACTAACAATCTTTACTTTGTCTATCTGAATAAAAAGCAAAGCAGCAAAAGCGCAATAACAGCCTACGATATGAATAAAAAGAATAATCTCCCGAGAACGATTGCTTTAAATGACGTGATAACCTCTGAAGTTTTGAATGCGACTACAATTCAATCTTTTGCTGCAGCACTACAAAAACACGAAGTACAAATGAGTATTGTTCTGGAAACACAAACGATAAAAGAGTCTTTGTTTCCAGATTTCAATGGCGTGATAAAAAGCCTGGGAGCTTGGGGAGGCGATTTTGTAATGGCAATTGCAATTGAAAATCCAACTGACTATTTTATTTCAAAAGGATATGAAACTATCATTTTTTATGATGAAATGATCTTACCATAATTTTTTGTATCAATAATCATAGCTGTAGAAAAAGCTATAGAAAAGCAAAATCCCGATACATTCAGCATGTATCGGGATTTTTTATTTGATTACTTACGCTTTGACTAGTAATTGAATTCCTGTCTGTTGTCTTCAATTTTAGCATTTCCTTTCAAGGCAGGAACTACTCTATTAGCATCTGAAGCGCTTTGTTCTTTTAATTTAGAAACATAAGAAGCATGGCTTTTCAATGCTGGCGCTTTTACAGTGCTATTGTTTTTCACTACATAAACACCTGTGTTTCCTTCAATTGGAGCTGACATTTTATTTGCTGCTAAAGCAAATGCATTTCCTACTACACTTGGCTCTTGACCAACACCTGGCAACATCGTGTTTAGCATTGTCAAGTCAGTAGCTTGTTGTACGGTAGCTCCTACTGCTTTCGCGATTGCTTCCAGCGAAGAACCTGTCATTTTTGCCTTTATCAATGCTGCTTTTTTCTTGTTTTTTAGTATTTGTTCCACATAAGGTCTCGCCACAGAAACAGCTACTAAACCAGAATTGTCAATACTCTTTAATTTTGCAATTACGTGACCTACATTAGCCACTTCAAATCTTTTTACAGTACCTACTTTTACTCCTTTTTCAAAAGCCCAACGAACGATTGATCTTTGATTTCCTAAAGTTCCAAAGTTTTCGTCCATCCCTTTTACAGAAACAGCCGGAGCTACTACAAGCCCCATATCTTTTGCAACTTTGTTAAAATCTTTGTCCACAGCATCCATTTCTAATTTAGTTGCCTGAGTAAACATTTTATCTGAAGTGGCCTCAGATGCTTCTATTTTCTGAGCTACAGTAGCCAAACGAATTCCGTCTTGCTTATCAGTAACTTTGATAATATGAAATCCAAAAGGCGTTTCTACTAACCCTATTTTCCCAATACTGCTATTGAAGACAAAATCATTAAATGGTTTTACCATTTGGTTTGGACCAAAATAACCCAAATCTCCCCCTTGTTGCGAAGACGAATCATCAGAAGCTGTGAAAGCTAACATCAAGAAACTATCCGGACTGGCAGTAACTTGTGCTAAAATACTTTCTGCTTTTGCTTTTGCTTCTTCTTTTGTTCTTTTTTCCTTTTGATTTGGAACTTGAGTTCCTTCGTAACTGATCAAAATATGACTTGCTTTTGCATTCACCCCTGATTTCATTCCCATTGATTTTGAAATACAGAAATATTTCCCGTATATGTAAGGCCCATAAACGGCTCCAGGAGCAAGATTAAATAATTTATCTGCATCAATTGCAGGCAAATCTTTTTTGGCCACATAAGACGAATCATAAGGAACATCTGAATTTGAATTCACAAACTCAATTGTATTAGTTGCTGCTCTGAATCCTGGTAAGGTATCATTTTTTCCGGTAGCTTGATTGTATACTACTGTTCCGGCTAACAATGCATTTATTTTTAATTTTACTTCGGCTTCATCAGCTGGTGAGGCTTTGTCTTCGATCAAGACATATTCTACTTCACGAGATTCGTCTGCTTTGAATTTTTTTTCATTTTTCTTCATATAATCAACAATTTCAGCATCAGTCACTTTTACTTGACTGTCTTTGATTGTTGAATATAATCCTGCAACATAGGCAAAGTTTACTTTATTTGTTTCCATCTCATACTGCAACTTGCCTTCGCTCTCCGTTGTAAAAACGGCCGCTTTAATCAATGTAGTATATATTTGATATTTAGCATTAAGATCTGCATCTTTTTCTCTGTCTTTCAAAAACTGAGCTTGGGCAGGATTTGCTTTGAAATATTCTTTAAATTTTGCAATATCAAAAACACCGGCTGCATTCAAAAACAATGGATTCCCACCAATATTTTGATCGCCTTTCAGCACTTCTAATAGGTGTTTTTCACCTACTCGTAATCCTAATTTTTCAAATTCAGACGTTAGCAAAGCAACCGAAACTTCTTGTTCCCATACTCTGTTAGCCGCTTCAGTTGAAGTAATTCCTTGACCACTTTTTTCAACATTACTCACTTTAACTCTAAAATCTTCAAATGAAATATCTTTCCCGTCAATGCTTCCTACATCTTTTGATGTGCTGCTGAAACCTCCACTGCTAAATATATCACCTATGATAAATGCTAATAAACAAAACCCAATAACTAAGATCAGAAGAAGCGAACGTTGTCTAATTTTTTGTAATAATGCCATTTTATTGTTGTTAATTTTTATATTCAGGTTGCGAAAATACAATTATCTAATTAATAATTATAGTAGTAGCGTTTTATTTTATAAGAAATTTCAATTTTACAAAAAAAACTACTCTAGCACGGTCATATTTACTAATTCTATTTTCTTATTTATTGCTTCTTCAATTACAAAACGATACGCTCCAATGGTGATAACCGCTCCATTTTGAGGAATTTCGGTAGTAAAATTCACAATAAACCCCCCAAGTGTTCCATACGAATCACTTTCCGGAATAGCCAGTTTATAGGTATCATTAAGGTACTCGACGTCTAACCGGGCTGAGAAAACGTATTCGCCATCACCGAGTTCTTTTTCAATCAATTCTTCATCTGAATCGTGTTCATCTTCAATTTCACCAAAAAGCTCTTCCACAATATCCTCTACGGTAATAATTCCAGAGGTGCCGCCGTATTCATCTAATACAATAGCTACACTTTTACGTTTTTTGATCAGCAAACTCATCGCATCTTTGATAAAGATTGTTTCCGGAACAAATTCTACCGGAATCACAATATCCTTGATACTGTCTGGTTTTTTGAACATATCAAAGGAATGCACGTAGCCTACAATGTCATCGAGTGAATTTTGAAACACCACTATTTTAGAATAGCCTGTTTCTATAAACAATTCTCGGAGATCTATGATGGTATCCGACAAGTCAATGGCTATAATTTCAGTACGGGGATTCATCACATCTCTGGCTTTGACTCCTGAAAATTCTAATGCGTTTTGAAACATCAGAATTTCAGAATCCATGGCATCATCATCTTCAACACTACTCATTTGTTCCGTAATGTAATTCCCCAGCTCAATTTTACTGAAATAAAGCTGTACATTATCGCCTTCGGTTTTGAAGAATTTTATCAAAACAAAATCAGAAACCCAAATAAAAAATGCAGCTATAAAATAGAAAATACTAAAAAAGAAATAGGCGGGAATTGCAAAAAACTTAAATAGAAAATTGGCATAAATTTGAAAAAAAACTTTTGGCAAGAACTCTGCGGTAATCAGCACAATGATAGTAGAAATTATGGTTTGAATTAATAAATCCAAGAAATCCGAAAACTGAAGCCCCAGAGTAACAAACCAGCGCATCAATAATTCGCCCATAAAAAAACCGTAGACCACCATGGTGACATTATTCCCAATGAGCATGGCTACGATAAACTTGGAGGGCTTTTCAGTAAGCTTTGTCAGTATTCTGGAAACAAAACCGCCTTGTTTTTTTTCAATTTCAAGATATATTTTATTTGAAGAGACAAACGCTATCTCCATTCCTGAAAAAAAAGCACTTAGTATTAGACACAGAAAAATAACACTAATCTCCATGAATTAGGATTTTTTGTTTCGGTCTTCAAACTTTTTAGCAAATTTTCTTCTAAAGAAAAACATAAAAACGGCTAATCCGGCAAACATGAAACTCAACCACGGATTTTCTTCCTCGGCATTTAACTTTATGAAGCCATCATAAATAAAATAGGCTCCAAAAACAAGATAAACGTATTGTGTGTATTTTAAGTAGTTCATAGGGTGTTGTGTTATTCAGCGGTTTCGAGTTCGCCGGTTATTTTTTGAGAATTAATCACTTTGAAATCCTTGCTAAAATCGATTCCTTGTCCATTTGAAACACCTTTTGGGTCTGTTAATTTAAACCTTCTTTCGGTAAAAAACCACTCATTCCTTTGATCAAAATAAAGTTGCTCTGTTTCTAACAGCTGTCCATTTTCATTAGAGATCCTTACTTTTCCCTGCAGATCAATTACTGCTGTTCCTTTGTAAGAAATGGCATAATTTGATTTGATAAATGTTTTCTTCCCTTTTTTGTCAAATAAAGTAACATCAATCCCTTTTGGGAATTCCGTAAAAGGAAAGCTAACGTTAGAATAATCTAACATTTTAGAGCTGATCAAAATGGATGTAATCCTTCCTGAATCTGTATATTTGAGATTTACCATATCAGCATCACTACTGGGAACAAACTCGGAGAAATTTATTTTTTGTATTTCCTTAAAATTACTTTCGCACCCCAAAAAAAGCGCTCCAGCAAAAACCGTGACCCCTAATTTGATATAATATTTTTTGACTACTGTCATAAGCTTGCCTGGACGAAAAAATTGGAGAAAGCACTTCTTTTTATTCTAGTTGAATTTTCTTCTGACAAACCATTCGTCATTAAGAGAAAAACTCACACTTACATTGGCGTAGTTTTCTTGAACTAAATTAGATGCTGTAGTTCCTTTTTTGCCTAATTCAAATCCAATATTCACATTAGAGAACTGACCTGTTAGTGGCAATCCAATGCCTAGAGTTAATCCCATATCATCGATGGATTCTGAATTGATCACCATTCCGGTTTTTTCAAATCTCAAACCACCCCGGTATGTAATCCTTTTTGTATAGCTTGTAAACGAGTTGTAATTAGGAATAAAATACCCTCCAATGCTGTATTTCGAATGCTTTTCGTAGGTAACATTTGGCATTGAATTAAAATTATTTGCCAAGGATCCTGCATCCTGTAGCGTCACACCAACTCCTACGAGCCATTTTCTGGCCTGGCCAAAACCTGCTGCTAATGCTAATTTACTCGGCATTTTCAAATTCACTTGGCCCTTTACATCATCCAGCGCATCTACAACCACCACATCAAAATTTGAACTAAAAACCACTGTCGAAATATTCCTGTTGTTTTTAGACACCAATGTATTTTCCAGCGTATAATTTGCACTACTAAAAAAAGAGATTTTTTTATAGATTTTAGTCTGATACATCATCCCTACATTAAAATTCACGCCAGACAAATCAATCGTATTCAATTCTCTGGTTCCAACAGGAACTCCACTAATGAATTCAAGGTTATTAGATTCAATTTTTCCAAAATTATACTGCACATCGGCACCTACACTAAAATTTGGCGTCACTTTATACCCTACTCCTAAAAAGGCCTTGTTCAAACCACCAGTACCATTGAAACGCTTGCTGTTTTGCGAGGGATCAGTAGCAATAGATTGTATTTTATATCCTACTGATGAATACGGAATCAATCCAAAACCCAACCCAAACTTACCAATAGGCAAACCCACGGCCAGGTAATCCAGAGTCGTTCTTCTTGTATTTGCAGCTTCAGTATCTGTTTTCATTTTTGTGGTCGCATGCGTACCACCCAGGGTAAAAGTAGTTAGTTTAAGACTTGCATAACTGGCTGGATTTTGCAAGTTCATGTGTATACTGTCTTGTTCAATGGCTATTCCTGCCATCGAACGGTTTTCCAACGTTCCTTTGAACCTAACATCTCCTATTCCATAAAAAGAATACGGGGACGCTGTTCCTTCTTGAGCAAAAGATACTAATGATAAAAGCAAACAGGCGCTTATTATAATTTTTTTAATCATTTTTGGTTTTATGTTGAAATGTTTGGTTTAAACTTTCCAGAAGAAAATTTGAATTGGCAAATATGGTATTTTTTAATCGTTTAGCCAAAAAATCTGTGTCTCCACCCGTTAAAATTATTATAAAATTTAAATACCGTGCTTTATATTGATTTATAAACCCGTCAATCTCATAAACTAAACCGTTTACCACTCCGGAATGAATCGATTCTGAAGTTGATTTCCCAATCAAATCTTCCGGAATCCCCAGAGACAATAAAGGTAATTTTGCGGTGTATTGATGCAATGCTTCATAGCGCAATCGCAGTCCCGGCGAGATCGCTCCCCCTAAATAATTATTTTCCTGATCTATAAAATCATAGGTAATGCAAGTTCCGGCATCAATGACCAGCCGGTTTTGATCCGGATACCGGAGCGTAGCCCCTGCAGCAAGAACCATACGGTCAATTCCCAAAGTTTGTGGCGTTGCGTATTTATTTTGGAACGGAAAAGAATCCTTATTCGAGATAAAATGCACTTTTATCTCTTTATCGAAAGCTAAAAACGGCTGTTTTCCGAGATCTCCAACTGAAGAAACCACCAAATCAGTTGTTTTTTTAAAGTTTTTTAAAATATTTTTAATATTTTTTTCCAATTCAATTTGGCTAAAAACAAAAACCTCCAAAAGCATAGCACCCTCAAAAACAGCGGCTTTAATTCTGGTATTTCCCACATCAACTACTAAAATCATAATTTCTTTTTTGATGGGACAAAGGTACGAATTGATTTTTTTTTAAAATTGTTTTGGATAAACTAAAAATCATACTATATTTGCACCCGCAAACAAGTTCATCGAACTCCTACTAAAATAAGAGCAAAGTGAGATAATAGCGAGGTACCTTAGCTCAGATGGTAGAGCAATGGACTGAAAATCCATGTGTCCCTGGTTCGATCCCTGGAGGTACCACTTTAAAAAACCCTAATCACTTATTAATTAAGTAGTTAGGGTTTTTTTATTTCAAAATTGTATTATTACTGTATTTTAACTTTTAGAGTGTTGAATTATGTGGGGTTTTCTATTAATAATTGAATTTTTAATCCTTAACGCAACGAACAGAATTACCTCCATCTCTACTTCCATCTTCATACATTTCCATAAAGTCGTTAGAACCAATCAATGCATACCATATTTTTGAACTTGAACTGCTAATAGTTGAACTCCACCAAAAACTTGCGTAATTAATATTTGAAAAACCAGCACTTAAATAAAATATATTACCAGCAGGAAGAGCTGTAAATCCACTTGAATTTAATTCGTAAGCAAGTTGATTATTAAGCCAATGAACCCTTCCAGCTTCTTTCATTTTTATTGCCGAATCGGCACTTCCTAAAAATGATCTCAAATCCATCCATTCTTGTTTACTAGCAATATGCCATCCCTGAGGAGCTAATCCTCTTGAGTCAGCAACTGCATACCAATTGTAAAGTTTTCCATAAGTATTCCCATTGGCGCTATCATTATTATAATAACTCCAAGCCCCCTCACTTCCAGTGTTTATTTCCGATATGTTTTTTATAGGATTTCCGTTACGATATTTAGACACGTTTAAATTTTTATGCATCCATTCTTTCCCATTAATTATTATTGTAGGATATGCATTCCCATCGACGTCAATTACTCCATTACCTTTTGTATAATATAAAATCGTAGTAAAACTTTGTTCATCGCCATAAGAAGTACCAAAACTATTTGTGGCATACGCCCGGACATAATAAGTTGTATTTAAAGACAAAGCATATAAATTACTAATAAAATTGCCAAAATATGAAGTGCCAATTGTCTTTGTAGTTAAAGCAATGGTTGGATTGTGTAAGGTACTCCAAACAACTCCGCTTGCAGTAATTCCTGAACGCCCACTTGATGTAATATTTCCCCCACTTACAGCACTTGCTGAAGCTATATTGCTAATAGCAGTAGTTGATATAACTGGCAATTCGGGTGCAAGAGTTCTAAAATTAATCTCATTCCCATAAGACGTCCCTGCCGAGTTTGTTGAATACGCTTTGAGATAGTAAGTAGTTTCCGGCAATAACCCTGTTAAATTGCTAATATAACTGCCAATTCCAAGTCCATCGGTTGTCTTTGTCGTTAAAGCAATGGTTGGATTTTGAGAAATACTCCAGACAATTCCTCTCGCGGTTATGTTTGAACTTCCTTCTAAGGATATATTACCACCACATACTGCGGTTGAGTTCGTTATTTCCGTAACTAATTTTGTTGTTAATGACGATAAACTATTTTTTGTTTGAAAGGCACCAATATTAGAATAGTCAACAGAATTACCTATAACATTAAACGAATAAACTCTATAAAAATAGGTCAAATCAAACGCTAGCCCTACATCACTAAATGTTGACATATCAGCCTTTACGGTACCTATCACTGACCAAATCCCATCACCAGTTGTTCTTTCAATTTTAAAGCCTGTCTCATTTGAAGAATTATCAGTCCAAGTTAAATTTACCTGAGTATTTGAAAAAAATGTACCATTTAAATTTGTTGGAGCTGCGGGTACTACATTTGTAGTAGAATTATCATCATTTGACGAAGAACAACCATAAAACAAAACGATTAACAAACTTAATATTAAAATACTTTTTTTCATTTTTTTAGATTTAGATTAATAATACTCAAAAGTATATCATTGAAAGACAAAGTGTTTACGGTTTTCCACATTACGAGTTAATTTTGTTTGATTACAAACAATTTAGGTAACTATATATTAGTTTACACCAATAGTACAAATATAGCTCCATCATAATAATAGTTATACCTTAAAAAATTTATTACTTTACTACTAAATATGCATAGTTTAATACTGGGTAATTATTAGATAGTTATTTATAATCATTATAAATAAAAGTTAATAAGAATTATTTTTAATTTATGAGAATAAACAAATGTTTCTATATTATATATTTGTACCGTCTATAATAACATAACTAGATAGTTAACTTATAATTTAAATAACAATAAATCAATAGATGGAAGTTCTTGAACAAAAGATTATAGCTTTAGAAAGTAAGGTAGAAAACATTGGAGATAAATTAACTGATGGTTTTGAATTGATCTTAGCTCGTCTTGACTCTATAGATAATAGAATGTCTGACTTAAGAGGAAATGCAAAAGGAAATTTAGGAGCAGTTGAAGTAGCTGTTAATGATGGTTTCAAAAAAGTAATTGAAGAACTTAAAAAAATAAATCACGTTACAAGATATGAAGATATGCATAATAATTTACCTGATGCAAAAGGTATCGCTTAATGCTATATACTAATAAAAATTTTAAAGCCACTTTTAATAGTGGCTTTTTTTTATTACAAATCTAAATATATTTGTTTGTCTTCTGAATTGTATCGTAGAATTATATTTTAATGTTCACTGCGTTCAAGGTATGAACGGTGTGAACATCGTGAACACTAACTTTACAATTTTAAATATTTATTTACTGCACCCAATGAAATCCCCATCTCGGAAGAAATAACCCTTTGACTTTTACCCTGATTACTTAATTCTTTTACTTGTGATATAACATTGTCTTTGTCTTTCTCTGTATATTGTTTGAGGTGTTCACGTTCATTACCAAGACTAACAAACTCAAATTGCAAAAAATTATATTCTTTACTTATCTGACAAACACAAACGTTGTCGGCGTCGAAAACCTGCTCACAATTTCGTTGTTTTATCTGCTTTATGTATCTTATTTGTTTGTCCTGGTTACTTTCCCCAATCGTAAATGAGCTATCGCAAAAATTCATTAAAGCTTTACTCCCTGCTAAATCGTTCTTACTAATCGGCTTTGATAAATCTCTTTTTGGTGTATGCGCCAATATTAAAATCGAAAGTAAATATTTACTCTTAAATTCCTTTAATTTTTTCATTAATGGCGAGGCTTCTTTCGCTTTCTCGTTGTCGCTTTTCAAATATGTAAGATTGTCTATAATCAATACTTTTGCATTTGAACTTAATATACTTTTCTCAATTGACAATATAAGATAGTCGTCAAATGCTACATTATTTGGTAACTCTAAATCGGGGTTTATTTCAACCCTCAAAAAATTGTCATCGAAGTCGTAATTATCTGTATAATCTTTAGAATATCTATTTTGAAACTGCTTATCTGACAATTCAAAATCAAAGTATAAAACTGGCTGTTTTTGTGTTTGAATTTCAAAGTTTTTAATTTGCTCCCCTTTGCTTATACTATTTCCGATTTGAACTGCTAAAATAGATTTTCCTAAATTTGTATCTGCAAACAAAATACATAATTCGCCCTCGTACCAAAGCTGACTAAATAGCATTTTCGGAATAGGTCTGTTCTTAGCTTCTTCAATCCATTCGTTGGCGGTTTTAATAGTGAATAAACCGTATTTATTAGCCGTTGAATTAACCGTTCTTTCAATCGTTGCAATATTTACCGCTTTATCAATTGCTTTGCTTGAATCGATTCTTTTGGGTGTTTTATTTTTCATCTTAATAAAGAATTAGAATTAATATCCAATCTCTCTATTATCCTAATAAGCAAATTCCCAGTTATTGGCTCACAATTTTTTAACGCTTTTAAAAGGAAGTTTAAGTGTCTTCGATAGTTATTAAACGTATCTTTGCTTTGGTCTTTTAAAGCGGTGTCTGAGGTGTTGTGGGTCTCTTTCATCGCTTTATTTTTGAAGTTGGGTAATAGTTTCTAAAAGCTCATTCCTTTTATAGTAATTTTTTGTGTGGAATTTGTAAACTTTAATCTTACCAGCCTTAACCCATCGCCAAAGGGTGACGCTGTTTGTTTTTAAAAAGGCACAAGCTTCGTCTTCGTCAAGTAAGACTTCGTCGTTGATTGTTTTTTGTTGTGGTGGGTGTTTAATATCGACTAAAAGACTTTCGATATTCTCTAAACGTTTTTCTAATACTTCAAATGGATTGCTCATAGTTCTTTGTGTTTAAGTTTCACAAAGATTGCAACCAACTGTGGGGGCGTAACTAGTTATAACCAGTTACGAATTTTTAAGTATCTGAATTACAGTTTTTTAATTTATATCTGTGTATTTAATTTCTAAAAGTTTTAATTCTGTATTTGCTTTTGCTATTGCGGTTTCATCAGTTAATAATTCTATAACTCTTTCAAATATTTTAATTTTAGCTTTAAGGAATCTTTTACTTTCATTTGTTGACATTCTACTTGTCCTATTTGAATAATAGCTAAAATATTGAAATAGTTTTCGTCCTGATTCTTTACTATTGTAATCATATTTTTTCGCTATTGTATTAGCCTCCTCCAATGTCATAAATTTATTATTATAAAAATGCAATAATGCAATAACTTTCATTGGCTCTTTTTCATTGATAGGTACTTGTTGTTGATGTGCTTTAGGTTCTATTAAGTGATCGCTTATATCTTTTAAATAATCTATTTCCTCATCAAACATTTTTGTTTCTTTAGAACGACCAACTTTTAAAGCACTCCTAATCCATTTGTTAATTTCATTTTTTTGGGTATTTATTGGGTATTTTGAAATACTTTCTTCAAATTGATATACGTTATTCATTCGTATCGAATTTAGTACTTCTTGTAGATTGTGTTCAATAACCCGATTTTCTTTTAATTTTATATCTAATTGTTTTGGCTTTTTAGAGTTTGGAAACTTTATATTTTTCATATTTAATTTGTACAAAGAAGTTAAAGAGTAATATATCGCCTTTATTTTTGTTTTGTCATTTTCAGAATATAAACTTAAATCAATTCCAGTATTTTCAATATCATTGATCAAATCGTGTGTTTTTAAAAAATCAAGAGTATGATTTAATAATTTTTCGTTAGTCAGATACTCCGTAAATGCGCATACAACAGTAAGTCTATGATATAAAGGAACTTCGTCGCCGTCATCATCGTAAATCTTTTCTTCATAATCAATGTAATTTTTCAAAACATTAAAAATACCATCATTTGAATATTTACAAACTGTATCAATATTAATTTGCTCTTTTTTATAATTATTCATCTGATGATTTTATATTGTGTGGTTTGTCAAATACTAATTAACCGACTGATTAAGATTAATAATTAAGTTTTCATCTCTAAATATTTTGATTAATTTCTTTCTAGCACTATCGGTATAAACCGTATTATCAAGGCAATAAATTTGATCATCCGTTAAACCGGCAATCTCTTTATTTACTATTTTAAACTGCTTTTTTAATTTTTTCCATTGCTCAACGTTGGTTACTGTTTTTAAATACTCTTTTTGAATTTGGTTTAGATTTCTCAAGGTTTTGTGTTTTTAAATACTCTTTTTGAATTTGGTTTAGATTTCTCAAGGTTTTGTGTTTTTTAGGTTATGAATTATTATTGTTATTTCTTTTTTCTAGATGCTTTATTGGCTCGGTATTCCCTCATTTTCTGTATGGTCTGTTCTACTTCAGAAAGTTTCTTCGGTTTCTTTGCCGGAGCAACAATAAACGGTGTTGGTCCAATTTGAGCCAAAATCGATTTCAGAAGCTCTACTTGTTGCTCATTAAGTTTAACGGTATATTCCATGCTGTTTTTGCTTTATAAATTATTTATAGAGTAATATTCAGGGGGGAGGTTATCTATCATTTTACGTCCATCTTTCAACAAATGGAAACGTAAAATTAGAGAAGGGTGGGTCTAGATTTCGATTCCGATTCCGAAATCTTTTTAAACTTTGCCCTGTTGCTCTTGCGTTACCTCATAGGGCTATCTAAATCTACTATTCAAATCTAATTAATTTGTTTCGTTTGACAATCAAAGTAAAAACACATAGATTATTTAAATTTAATTGTAGGCTGTGACAGTATTAAAATCAGTAACTCAATTTATAAAATTGTCTTGCCTTGTGGTGGTTGTCTGCGTTTATATTTACTTTTTGTAACTACTCTTCTTTAATCAATGCTTTTGTAAAATCGATGTGTTTCATTTGCTTTTGCCTTACTATCTACTTTCAAATATGTAAGTAGTTGTTGTTCAGTGGTGTGTCCTGTGTTGTTCATTACTAAATAGGCTGGCATTATTTCATAAAAATTAGTAGCATAACTCCTGCGTCCTATGTGGCTGGTCACTAAATCGCACTTTCTAAACATTCCCGTTTTGTTCCTGTATATTTTTGATTTTGGCGCCGTTTCTAGTTTCATTGTCCCTTTTATTTTTTGGGTAAATTCTGCTATCTCGCAAACATCTTTAATATAATCATTGTATTTTTGGTCTGAAATAGCAAGAGGAAATTGTCCGTTTCTTTTAGCAAGTATCCCAATAACTTTTGGGTGTAATGCAATAGTCATATTTTTACCTGTTTTCTTTTGCGTAAAATTAATATTGTTCCCTGTTATCATTTCAGGAACAAAACGCATAAAATCGCTTAATCTTTGTCCTGTGTAGCAGGAAATCGAAAGCCAATCCCTAGTATTGTCTAAACTATCCGTTAGTTTTTCATTAGGAATTTTTTCTATTATTTCCAATTCGGCAAAATTCAAATGCAAAACGTCTTTCGAAACAAAGGATTTACTTACTCCTTTGAGTTGTGGACTTATTTTATTTCCGTTATATCCTGCGTGATTGCATACCGCTTTGATAAATTTAAAGGCTGTTGCTATAGTGTTGGGAGCATATTTATTTAAAACGCAATAAACTTCGAAATCGCTTTTAAAGTCTTCGTTAACATTTTCAATTAACACAGAATTTTTTAAGGTGCTTTGATACCTGCTTACTAATTTTTGGATAACTTTTAATTTTCTTACTGTGTTAACAGAAATATCTGTTTTGCGTTTAATATAGAAATCTATGTAAGGAACTAACTCAACTGGAATTTGCTCTTTTATTTCTTCAATTGGAGGATTGTAGTAATTGTGAATAATAGTTTTAAACCAATCATTTGTAACCGTATCAGGATTGATAGTTTTAAAGCTGTCAATGATATAATTATCAATTTCGGTACATAAACCCTTAATCCTTTTTTGTTCGTTTTTAATATCAATATCTCGGCTATTGGCTTTGTATTGATTCTCCCAAAAATCTTGAGTTACTTCAATTTGTGTTTTTGCATTCCAAAGAAAGTTTTTTACATTATCATCTTTCCTTTGGGTATGCTGAAGCCTAACTTCAAGACTTGCTTTATTTCTAACTGAACGATATAAAAAGTGAACGGTCGCCATAATACGAATTTACAATTTCATAATACAAATATAGTAAACCTGTATTATAAAATGTAATTAATTGTAAATTATTGTAAATGTATGTAATTATTTAAGCCTTATTATATTTCGTTAAGTCTTATATTTATTAGTATATTTGTCGAAAACATCCATCCTACACAGGATTATAAAATTACATAATATTGGTACTGGAGGTACCACAAAACCCACTCAAACGAGTGGGTTTTTTGTTTTTATACAAAATCAAAAACAACTTTGTTCAAGACTTGATCTAAAACACATTCCTTTCGTCCTTGCTCAAAGCAGTATTGCAAGAAACAAAATACTCGTACAGCAATAAAACCCCCTTCAAAAGACCTCAAAAAGCGCCTTCGTTTCTGGAATCAGTAGTTCCCTCTTGTTCCCAAAAAAATATTTTATTCCGTGTACAAACTCCATAAAAAACAGCCCGCACTCTCGTTTAATGCATTGCCTCCATATTCTTTATAATTAAAAACAAATAGGCCTAATTGCAAAAAAAACAATCGCACACAAACCCTTTCCTGTCTTTTTAATAATTTTCTTACAAAAATATTCCACTTCTATGTTTGCAAAAAACACTTTTTAAATAAGTAGGAAAACCAGGCTTATAAAAGGAATAACACATACCCCTGAAAAATAAAGACCGAGTAAAAAGAGGTCCTTTTACAATTTAGCTTTGCATTTTTTTTCCGGCAGCAACATCTCCCACAGTCGCTTTCTCGCCCACATTTGTATTGAAAGAAAAAACAGGTATTCCAATACGGATTTCAAAAATCATACCGAGCATCGCCCAGCGGCCATGATACAACTACAACTGATCTTGGCGTCTTGTAAAGATTTATTTCTTGCTTTCCTTACAAAAAAGGTTCTCAGAATTATCAAAGAGTAATGACAACAAGGAGAAGAATACTCTTATTTTGATGTTTTTATCGGACTACACTGTTCTTTTTTCCTATATTTACTAAAAACCAAACTTCCTTTTTTACCGGAACAAGCAAATTATGATAAATTGTAACACCAAGAATTAGTTGCCTGTATGCCTTTTCTCTTGAATTAAATAAAAATTAGCGATACCATTACACTATGAAAAAAATTTCCCTGTTACTGCTTTTTATTGCCACGCTGCAAGCCACTATTGCTCAAAACGGAACAGAACCCGTACACCTTACAGATCTGCTAAAAATTAAAACCATCAACAACGTCACACTAACTAAAGACGGAACAAAAGTGGCCTTTACCCTGACCACTATCGAGCCTGACCAGACTAGTACGCTGGATTATAAGTATCGAACCCAGATATATAGCGCATCCACGGCAAACACAGCCACTCCGTTGCAGTTGACCACTAGCAAAGAAGGTGCTGCAAAACCCGCATGGAGTCCAGACGGAAAGCAGCTTGCTTTTACGCGCTCCGTAGAAGACAAATCTCAAGTTTTTATTTTATCCCTAGATGGAGGAGAATCCATGCAATTGACCAGCCATAAGTACGGCGCAAACAACCCAAAATGGTCTCCAGATGGCAAAAAAATACTTTTTTCATCAAGTCTTTCTCTACAAGAATTAATTGCAGACTCTACCCTAAACAAATCACATGACATACCAACTTGGGCCATGGAAAAACCTGGTTTTACCAATAATGAACATTTGTTACCCAATAGCGACAAACCAAACCCAAATGGGAGCTTATCCCAGATAAGAGCCTATCTTGAAAAAAATGCCATGGATAAAAAAGCAATCGTCCTAAACAAATTAAACTTTCAAAGTGAGTCGGCTATCTCATCCGAAATGACTTATAACCATTTCTTTGATATCAATGTGACTAAAGATGCTGCGCCACGACTGCTCACAAAAGGATTTTATAGTTTTACCAATGCTGACTATACTCCAGACGGCAAACAACTCATTTTCTCGGGCGATATGGACACCGCAGAAAATCCGGATCGCTCTTTAGAAAGCGAAATTTATTTAGCGGATAGTGATGGGACTAATTTAAAAATGATCTTAGGCGAAAAGGACAAAAGATACAGCAATGCCTCCGTATCGCATTCCGGAAAATGGCTTGCCTTTCTTTTTAGTTCTACTTCTTTCGTCTCAGTCCCTACCTTAGCAATAATGCCAATAAACGGAACCGAAAAAGACATTA
Organism: Flavobacterium sp. LB2P53; assembly: GCF_003970305.1. Classification (NCBI taxonomy): domain Bacteria; kingdom Pseudomonadati; phylum Bacteroidota; class Flavobacteriia; order Flavobacteriales; family Flavobacteriaceae; genus Flavobacterium; species Flavobacterium sp. LB2P53. The sequence continues at coordinate 10,266 of NZ_RYDG01000010.1, read as the reverse complement.
TAACGATCCCATTTGATCGCAATAAAACAAATCTCATTTGGAGTACTGATGACAAACACCTCTACTTCACTGGACAAAGCAATGGTGGAAATGTCCTGAACAAAGTCACTATTGCCACAAGAAAAGTAGATTCTTTATCGAGCAGTGAGATTGGCATTAGCAGTTTTGACATTGCTAACAAAACTCTTGTTTATTCTAAAACAGCGATTTCAAATCCATCCGAACTGTATTTTTCCACTACGGATTTCAAAAAAGAAAGAAAAGCCAGTACTTTTAATGATTGGGTGCAAACTAAAAAATTATCCTTCCCTGAAAAGAAAACGTTTGTCAACGATTTAGGGATGACCATTGAGTATTGGGTAATGAAGCCTGCCAACTACCAAGCAGGAGAAAAATACCCTTTGTTGCTGGAAATTCATGGAGGGCCATCTGCTATGTGGGGACCAGGTGAAGAAAGCATGTGGCACGAATACCAATATTTTTGTAGCAAAGGATATGGTGTCGTATATAGCAATCCTAGGGGTTCCGGCGGTTATGGTTTAGATTTTTTACGGGGTAACATCAATGACTGGGGCAAAGGTCCTGCAAGCGATGTGCTGACCGCTTTAGATAAAACTATCGATCAAGGCTGGGCTGATCCCGATAAACTATTGATAACCGGAGGTTCTTATGCTGGTTACCTGACGGCTTGGATTATCAGCCATGACAATCGATTCAAAGCCGCCTGCGCACAACGTGGCGTATACGACCTGAACACCTTTTTTGGCGAAGGGAATGCCTGGAGACTGGTTCCTAATTATTTTGGTGGCTATCCGTGGGAAACCAAAGTGAAAGAAATTCTGGCGAGAGAATCCCCTTTGACATACGTTGAAAACATCAAGACCCCTTTTATTATTTTTCACGGGGGCAATGACCGTCGTACGGGATTCGTTCAGGGAGAAATGATGTATCGCAGTCTCAAGGTTCTGGGGCGTCCTGTTGAATATGTAGTCCATCCGGGAGCAACACACGAAATCACTCGCAATGGCGACAACAGACAGCGAATGGATCAAATGTTGCGAACCTATGAATTCTTTGAAAGATGGATTGCTAAAAAATAAAAAACTCAATTTTAAAATTACGTAGAATAAAAAAATTAAATTAAGTACATTTATATAAGTATTAATACTTGTATTTACGTAACAATACTTAATTAATTGGATTATGATTAAAGTAACAGTAGTCGGAAACGGCATGCTAGGATACAAGTTTTTCGAAAAATTTATTGCAAAACCCGGACAGGAAAAACATCAAATTACCGTATTTGGAGAAGAGTCCAGACGCACTTATGATAGCGTTCACTTATGTAAAAACTTGGTTCAAGGCCAGAAAAACAAGCGGTTTTCCAAGCAATAGAGGCGGTTGCCTCAAATACAAAGACAAGCAAATTGCCATCATCAACTTTGAACGCAAAAAAGAATGGTATGCCCGTCAGAACGCCTGCCCTCATAAAATGAAAATGGCTCTTTCCAGAGGAATGTTGGGTTCTATGGGAGATATTCCCAAAACAGCCTGCCACTTGTACAAAAGAACTTTTTCACTTGTGGACGGTACCAATTTAAATGGAGACGATCTAAAAATTGCGACTTATTCTGTAAAAATTGTAGGTGACGAGGTATTCGTTGGCTTTTTGGATTAATTATGTATCTTTGATTTTAAACCTTTCAAATGACAATCTTACAATTCCAAAATGCCAGCGCATGGATTGATGCAGAAAATGCACAAGATCCAAATCATGAAACAGACCACTCTGTTTCGCAGCCAAAGGAACTATTGTACTCTAATCGAATGTACGAAAGGCTGATGGATTTTTATCCAAATGCATCCGAAGCTGTTCAAATTTCGGCCAAAGCACAACACATTTGCCGATGGAAAATGCCCCGAGAATCCTACCCAATGGATCGAGTGGGCTATTTAAAATGGCGCGAAGATTTGAAAAAATTTCACGCTGAAACCACTGCTGAAATTTTAGAAAAAGCAGGATATTCCACAGCATTTATTGCACGGGTTTCTTTCCTTATCGAAAAAAAATTACTCAAAAAAGATATCGAAACACAACTCCTTGAAGATGTAATTTGTTTGGTGTTTATGGAATTTTATTTGGATCCTTTTGTTCAAAAACACGACCGAGAGAAAATGAAAAATATTATCTTGAAAACCTGGAATAAAATGTCTGAAAAAGGACAACAGGAAGCCCTAAAAATAAAATTTAGCGCTGAAAATTTCGATTTGATAAAAGAAGCGCTTGGTTTGTAAATCGACATGCTTATGAAAAACAGAGCCACAGCATCTGTTGACAAAGACACCTTCAAAAATCTAAGACGATTCTATCTATTTGCCTTATTGACTATTGTGGTTACGGTTCTGTTAAGTAATTGGGCTCTTCCGTAATCTTAAGTGCGTTGTTGATGATTCCAAAATGGATATTACAAACATCCCTGAAGAGCTCGCTCATTCTCTCAAATGACAAGTATTGTCTAGTATGCATATAAGCAATAGTAGCTTGAATATTAGATTCATAACTGGTAGGCGAGTTAACTCGGCTAGGGAACAAAGCTTTGGTATGATAGCCACAAGGACAAGTTTTTTGAAATATACCGTGTTCAGTAAATTCAGGAATAATCGGTGGTATGTCAACAACTTGTCTGCGTAGCATAAATAGTGCTAGTTGATCAAACAAATCATCACCACAATGATTGCAAAATTCTAGTTGGTGCTCAATGACAACATCTGGGTTGGCAATCATTTCCAAAGTATTGCCTTGGTGACCTGGTTGTCTGCCTATTTTTTTTGGTTTTAAAGGTCTATTTAATTTTGGCTTTCGTGATGTGCTTCGCAGTTCGTCTTTTGATGATGAAACTGAACTATTACGACTGTTTTTTGCGATGCGTTAGGTCATCGATTTTATCAAGTAATTTTTCAACTAATGATTCTAATCGGGTAACTTTGACCTCTAATTCAGCAATACGTTTTTTATCTGTGTTCTATTTCTATTTGTTTGACACAAGGGAAACAAACACCTACAAAAAGCAACTAAAATCAGGCGAATACTTGTTAAGAAGTAATAAACAATTACTTAAAATAAAGCTGTTTTTTTAAAAGCAAAAAGTTAAAATTGTTTATAACTATGTTTTTTTTAGAACAGGCTGAATAGTTACGGCTTTTCAATTATTTCATTCAACAACTAGTTGATATTTAAGATTATGTCGCAGTACTACAATAGATTTTACAGATTAGTCAGTGTCAAAATATAATATTTATTACAAATTTCAATTGGGATTTATTTCAAATTAGTATTTTTGATTTGAATATTTAAACATATCTAATCCGCTAATACTTAATTTTTTTTAACACGATAATCTTCACTACTCACATGGCAAAACCTATTTTACTTTTAGAAGACCATAAATTGGTAACGGATTGTTACATTATGGCATTACATAGTTTAAATCTATATACCGATATTATTGTATCTCATTCTTTGCATCATGCTTATACTACTTTAACAGATCCAAATTTTAATATTTTGAGGTTAGCTATTTTAGATTTCAGTATGGCCGAGTATGAGCCTCTTAATTTAAAAAATGGTGAAGATATTGCTTTGATTATACGGTCAAAATTTCCTGATGCGAAAATTATATTTATCTCAGGACAACTTCACAGTTTAGAATTAGAAAGTCTATTAAAAAATATTAAACCTGATGCTATTGTTGAAAAAGCAGATATAAACTATAGTGATCTGAGTATTATTTTCCAAAAGGTGCTTAATGGAGGAGTATTTTACAGTAGTCATATTTTACAAAGAATAAAGCATAATAAATCCAATTATATATTTTTAGATTATCTGAATTTAATGATTATTCAATTGATTTGTAAAGGTATAGCTACCAAGAATTTGCCAATGCATTTACCGATTTCACTAAGTGCTGTTAATAAAAGAAAAGCTAAAATAAAAGTTATTTTGAATATTGAGAATGGTTCTAATGAAGCAATTATAAAGGAAGCCAAAAAACGTGGGTTGATTTAAAGTACAATTGTAAATTTAACATTTTGGGTAGTTTTACTACCCTTTTTTATTTTAGAAGTTTTTTATTTTTGTTCATTTTTAACTAATCAAAATGAATTTTATGAGAAAACACTACATATTAGTAATGCTATTATTTCCACTATTATCATTCGCACAAGATAAAATACTATTCAGTTACGACCAGGCTGGGAATCAAGTTTTGCGGGAAATATGTATTAATTGTAATGCTAGAACTACAGCTAAACCAGTAAAAGAATTAAAAAAAGAGGACTTACAAAAAATTGATCAGATTTCTTATTATCCAAATCCTGTATCAGAGGAACTCTATCTTAATTGGGAATTGGTGCCAGATAAAAAAGTAGTTGAAATTAAATTAATTTCAATAAATGGCACGTTACTACAAAGGTATGTTCCTGCCGACAAACAAATGTCAATCAGTTTTCAAGGTTATCCAAGTGGACTTTATGTAGTTCAGTTTAGTTATAATACTGATGAACAAAAGAGTATTAAAATTATTAAGAAATAGTTACTATCCTTCAGTACCGTTTACTCTTTATATATTTCAAAAAAAACAATTTACAATATTTTACATATCCAATAGAATTTAATATGAAAAAACTTTATTTTTTACTCTTCTTGTTTGGACAATTTTGTTTGGCTCAGAATTTCACAGATACCAAGGGAGAATTACAAATTTCTAATTCTGGAACAGCTTCCTTTAATTTGCCCATCGCAGTACCCCCAAGTATTATGAATGTCGCTCCAGTAATTAATCTTACCTATTCTAGTGGAGCTCGGGGAGGTATTGCTGGACAAGGGTGGAGTATCAATAGTATTTCATCTATAACTCGAATGGCTACAAGAAGAGACATTGATGGATTTGTTGATGGGGTAGATTTTGATAGTGATGATAAATTAGCCTTAGATGGTCAGCGTTTACTTATAAAAACAGGTGCTTATTGGGGAAGCGGATCTACCTATGAAACGGAATACAAAAGCAATACTAAAATTGAGTATGTTGTTCAGGGTAATATGGCTTTCTTTGTCGTTACGGCACCGGATGGCTCTAGGTCATGGTATGGGAGTACTGGAAATGGCACTTATCAAAATGCAGTTTCAGTAACAGCTTGGCATATTGTGCGCTATGAGGATGTGAATGGCAATAGAATTGATTATAACTATATGAATGTGGTGTATAATGCTACTAATCAACTTTACATTTCAAGTATTTCATTTAGCGGGAATCCCAGTGCGGGAATTGCATTTCAAAATTCAATTGTATTCAATTTTAAAAATTCACAACGTGTGGAGCGCGATTTTATTGGTGGAAACCCTTCTTATGCTTCTAAGATTTTAGATAATATTGAAGTACGAACTAACAACACTATTTTTAGAAAATATCAATTGTCTCATATAGAAGATTACTTTTTAGGATACGAAAGGGTACAAAGTATTAAAGAACTTAATGCTCAAAATGAAGAATCAAACCCAGTTGAATTTGAATATGACATTAGCCCTAGATTTTTAGAAAGAAAGGAAAAATCATACGTAAACAACTTAGCTTTTGACAAAATAGATTTAGCAGGTGATTTTGATGGTGATGGTAGACTGGATTTTACGGCAAAAGATAAAATGTACACGAACCTTTTCTTGGGAAACAGTGGAAATACTCCTATTGATATGCCTGCCAAAGATGGCCAAATATTTATAGGAACTACTCTTACAAACAATAAAATGAATCAATTTCAGTCCATTTTTTATGTTAAAGAATCGCTGAATAGTATTGAGTTTAAAGCGTATAATTTAAATGCTACTGGTTTAACTTTGAATTATACAAAAAGTCTAAATTTCAATAACACAATGCTCTTAGATCCAAGTTCAGAGGGTTATTGTGCAGAACAAGCCAATTTACAAAAAATCAATACTTACCTCGAGGGTGATTTTAATGGAGATGGGATAAGTGAATTTCTTATTGAAAGCTTAAGAAATCAGAGAAGCACTACATACGAATATACAGAGTATGACCATAATACTGGTTATCCAATAAATGAATATTGTACAGAAACTTTTGATTATGACGGACTGGATTTTCACCTAGTTAACTTGGACCCTAATGCAAACACGTCAATTGGACAAAAAGATTTTGCTTTAATACCTAATGGAAATCTTTTAGAGGGTGGAAAAAAGTTTGTCATGGATTTTAATTCAGATGGCAAATCGGATATTTTACTTATAGATTATAACAGGAATTATAAAGTAATAGGCTTTAAACAGCTCAATGCTGCGCCATGGGTCGAATTGGAACTGCTAGGTTTTGGTATTATTGACAGTTATTCAGACACAAAACAAATCCTTTTTGGAGATTATAATGGAGATGGGAAAACGGATATTATGATTCCCCATTCAGAAGGAGGAAGTGGGCATACTTTGTGGCATATTTATTACAGTAATCCAAAAACATCTGGTGGTGATTTTTTCACAAAAGAAAGTCACAATATAGTTGAATACTGGCCTAATACAGGAACAACATATAGTACTCAAACTGATTTTAGTAGTTATTATGCAATTGATGTAAATAAAGATGGTAAATCAGACATTGTACGAGTTTGGAGAAAATATTACAAACCAAAATGGACGATAAATGATCATAACACACAATGGCGCGTAACCAGCTATGTAAATAATTTAGGGAAACTAGATTATCCAGGGTTCAATTATGATTATGATTCAGGACTGTTTGATAATGACTCTCCAGATATACCTATTCCAGTAACCTCAAATTTCAGATACAATGGAGCCAATACTGATCTTGTACTTGTAAGAGGACATCATAATAAAATTGAGTATTACCAATTCTATAAAAATGTAGAAAAAGAAAATAGATTAATATCGGTAACTGCAGCTAGTGGAAATATAAAGCAAACTATTGATTATAAACCAATGGAAGCAAGTGATACTAGTTATGGTAATGCGACATCCGATTTTTATTCTTCAAGTGATTCGGTAACCTATCCCAACATTGAAATTATCCGTAACCCTACCAGTTTTTTGGTCTCTAAATTAACTGCTACAATCAATGGGATTTCTAAATATCAGGATTTTAGATATAGAGGGTATGTTTCTAACTTCAATTTCGGAACTGTTGGTTTCATTCGGACTTCTAGAAGCAGCTGGTATTTATCAGATTCGGATTCAAAAATTTGGTCAACACAACACAATGATATAACACTAAAAGGAGCAACTACTCTTTCTTGGTCAAGTACTAATTCCAATACTGTTTTTGATGCAGTACCTACAGATTTATTAAATACCAAAACGAACACTTTTGATACTTATATACATCCAGCCTCAAAAGTTTACAATGTTTTATTGAACAAACAATCGACAATTGATCATTTAACTGGAGTAACAACTGAAGATACTTTTACTTATGACGGCTCAGTCAACTCTAGTTCGTATTATGGACTAGAAACACAACGAGTTTCTAAAAAAAGTATTGGCACTGCCCTGCAGGGAACAGCAACCACCACCTCAACCTATGAAAATAACCCATCAGGTGTAGGGGCAAATTATTATGTAGGACGTCCTAAAACTATTGCTACTTCAACATCAAATAGCACCGGCGATACGAGAACAACTAGTGAAACGTATACCTATTCTGGAACGACATTATCCAAATCTGAAAAAACGGGTCATAATACCGGTTATGCTCTCGTCGAAGATATGACGTATGATACATTAGGGAATTTACTAACAAAAACTATTAGTGCTCCGGGCGCTCCAAGTCCTGTTGCTTCAAGAACAATTACTGATGAATACGACAACTCTAAACGATTCGTTATAAAGAAAACAGATCATCAAGGATTTATTAATCAGTTTACCTATAATACTTTGGGCCAAGTACTATCATCAACAAATTATATGGGTGTAGTTAGTACTAATGGCTATGATAGTTGGGGCAAACTAATTAATTCATCGGTATCAAATGCTTCAGCAACACCCCTTACAACAACAACAGTCTATAACAAATTAAGTTCTGGTGGATATACTACAACCACTACCAATAATTTAAATGGATTATCTGTTGTAGAATATGATGTTTTAGGTCGTGAAGTGCGCAACTCAACAAAAGGATTGGCAGCTGGATCTATGATCTCAACCATGGTTTCTTATGACGCTTTAGGAAGGAAATCATGGGTAAGTGAACCCTATTTTTCATTCCCTAATAGATTTACTAATTATGAATATGATTATTTACAACGTCCCGTAAAAGTAACTGCACCTACTGGTCGTATACAAACATTATCCTATTCAGGATTGACAACTGCAAGTATTGATGATGGAAAAACCACCACTGCAGCGCTTGATGCTTTGGGGAATAAAATAGAAACTACTGATCCAGGTGGTGTAATTGCATTCACGTACTACGCTAACGGTCAATTAAAACAATCTAATTATGAGGGACATAAAGTAACAATTAGTATTGACGGATGGGGTAATAAAATTGCTATGAATGATCCTAATGCTGGAAATTATTCCTATACTTATGACGCTTTTGGTCAATCCTTGACAGAAACGACTCCGAAAGGAAGTACAACCAATACCTATGACGCTTATGGTAAATTGATAAAGAAAAAATTAATTGGCGATGGCACTGATATAGAAACAGATTATGTTTATAATTCATTAAATCAACTTACTAGTGAGACTAGTAAAAAATCTAATGGAGTTAGTATTGATGTGTTCACGTATGGCTATGATAGTTTGCATCGCTTGTTAACAACCAGTGAATCCAACAGCCGATTTACACAATCTAAATCGATCACATTCGATTCGTTTAGCAGACCTGTTACCAGTACCAGTACCACTCAAGAATTGATTACTGGGATGGTGGCTACTGTGGTGACAAAGAATAACTATAACACCTATAATGGCATTATGGACAAAATTACCGATGGTAATGATGCCGTATTGTGGCAGTGGAATACCGCCAATGAAAAAATGCAATCGTTGACAGAGACACTAGGGAATGGTATTGCCATTACCAATGCCTACACAATTGATGGGTATTTTAGTTCACAAAAACACCTGCTATCCAGTACAGCTATTTTGCATAATACGTATGATTTTAATGGAATAAAAGGTACATTAAACAGTCGCCAGAACCTAACACTAGGCACTAGTGAAAGTTTTATCTATGACAACTTGGATCGATTGACGCAATGGACGAATCCATTGAATGGTACTAGCGATTCTAACAGCTATGATAACAAAGGACGTATTACCACCAACAATAAATTAGGTTCAGTAAATTATAACACAGACGTAGCAACTGGTATTTACAGAAAGAGTGCTATTGTCCTTACTCCCGAAGGGAAGAATTATTACAACACATTACCCAAACAAGTAGTGAGTTATACCATGTTCAAAAGCCCGATAAGTATAAATGAGAGTGATAAAGGAAGTACTACTTTTGCTTACAATTCGCATTTGTCCCGTCAAACTATGAATTATGGTTTTACCATTACACCACCAGCTACTACCGGAGTATATACTAAAACTAAGGATTATACTGATGATGGTACGGTAGAGATTATTAAAACCCCTACAACTATTACCATTCGTACCTATATTGCAGGAGATGCCTATGGTGCCCCACTGTATGTAGAAAAAATAAAAAACCTAGCGACAGGAACTATAGTCGATAAAAAGTACTACTTACATCGCGATTATTTAGGCAGTATTATTGCCATTTCTGATGAAAATGGACTAGCCATAGAACGCCGTCATTTTGATGCTTGGGGAAATTTAGCTAAATTGCAACAAAATGGAGTAGCAATAGTTTTACCTACAGATGGTACCGCTGCAAAATTGCTTTTCTTAGATCGTGGTTATACGAGTCATGAACACCTTTCTGAGGTAGGCTTAATTCATATGAACGGTCGTTTATATGATCCTGTTTTACGTTCTTTCTTAATGCCCGATAATTTTATCCAGCAACCGGAGAATACCCAAAACTACAACCGCTATGCGTATGTGTTGAACAACCCACTAATGTATACCGATCCTAGTGGGGAAATAATTCCTTTTTTGGTTGCAGTTGCTATTGGCGCAGCTGTTTCTGCTACCGTTTATACTTTAACTGCTCTAATGAGCGATGTACCTTTTAGTGTTGGTGGCTTGCTAAAAGCCACTTTTAT